>NZ_JAUBTI010000033.1:151-63913 GCF_036702415.1 Microcoleus sp. D3_18a_C4
CAATGTTTTGCCGATCGCACCCACAAATACTCCCAATCCAGCGCCGGTACCCAATGTTTTGCCGATCGCACCCACAAATACTCCCAATCCAGCGCCGGTACCCAATGTTTTGCCGATCGCACCCACAATTACTCCCAATCCAGTGGTTGCGCCTGCTGCTGCGCCGATAAATCTCGCACCGATACCGACACAGGTGCTCGCAGCCAACCAGCCTCCCAGCACAAATCGTTTATTTTCGCCCAGCTTGCAAGAGCAAAACCAGATATCTAATTCCTTGCAACAGCGCAATTCACCTCCCGCGTCTGCGAATCTTGACGCTTCCAAGTTGCCACCTAACCTCGGCGCTGTTATTTTTCCCGTCGAGGATAGATTTACCAGCGAGTTTGTCGATTACCTAAATTTGCCATCAACAAATGCGATCGCCACCCTAGAAGATGCCCAAAATACCCTTCGTGGCGTCCAACAAGCCACAGGCATCAAACCAGCTCTCATTTATATCAGCTTTGTACCCAGGGGTTCTACAGTCGATCGGCCTTACAGCAGTTCCCCCGTTTTGCGCGTAGAACAGCAAATTCAAGCCTCTGACGAACTGGAAATGATGGTGATCGCCCCGGAAGGCGTGCCCGTTCGCCAGCGCATCTCTGGAACCTCTCGCGCCGAGGTAATGGAAGCTGTTCGGAGATTTCGTACTGAACTGACTAATCCGGTAAAGCGCAATACTAAAAGTTATTTGCCATTGGCTCAGCAGCTCTACCAGTGGATGGTAGCGCCGCTCGAAGCAGAACTGCAAGCTAAAGGCATTGAGAATTTATCTTTTATCTCAGATATGGGGTTGCGATCGATACCGATGGGTGCCCTGCACGACGGCAAAGGCTTTCTGGTAGAGCGTTACAGTGTGGGATCGATGCCGAGTCTCAGTTTGACGGATACCAGCGCCACCAATTTTAAAAATACCCAAGTTCTGGCAATGGGGGCGTCGCAATTTCCAGAGATGAGTCCTTTACCTGCGGTGGAAATAGAAGTATCGACAATCACGCCGCAGCAGTGGCCGGGCAAGTCTTTCTTGAACGAAGCTTTCACCCTGGCTAATTTGAAATCGCAGCGCCAGCAGTATCCTTTTGGGATGATTCACTTGGCTACTCACGCCGAATTTCGATCGGGAGAGCCCAGCCAATCCTTTATTCAGTTGTGGGATACTAAATTGCGTTTGGATCAGTTGCGGCAAATGAATTGGCACAGCCCGCAAGTTGAAATGTTAGTTTTGAGTGCTTGCAAGACTGCTGTGGGCGATCGAGAGGCCGAGTTGGGCTTTGGCGGGTTAGCCGTGCAAGCCGGGGTTAAATCAGCTATGGCGACTCTTTGGTATGTCAGCGACGAGGGCAGTTTGGGGTTGATGACGGAGTTTTACGGGCAGTTAAAAACTGCTCCGATTAAAACAGAAGCACTGCGGCAAGCGCAATTAGCGATGTTGCGGGGAGAAGTGCGAATTGAAGGGGGGATGCTGCACACTTCTGTTGGCAATCTGCCGTTACCCCCGGAATTGGCAAACACGACGACTCAGAATTTCTCTCATCCTTATTATTGGTCTGCTTTTAGAATGATTGGCAATCCTTGGTAATAAGGTTTGTTTTAGTCGATCGACTGTTTGACTTTGCGGGCGATCGACTGTTAGCAAATTTTGCGCTATAACTGTCGCATAATCTTCGAGCGACAGTATTATAGTATTATAAAAATCTTGACTTATCGGGAGCGGGAGTATGAGCATTGTTCCACGCGGCATGACAGTCACTGAGGCTTATCGGCTTTATCGGTCAGGTAACTTATTGGTGAACAGAAAGTATCAAAGAAAATTAATTTGGTCGATTGACGAAAAAGAAAACCTGATGGGAAGCATTTTAAAGGGATACCCAATTCCTTTAATTCTATTAGCTGAACGTCCTTTAATTCATGGAAGTGGCAAGTATGAAATCATAGATGGTATGCAGCGACTTAATGCTATTTGTGGTTTTATTGAAAATTTGTTTTCATTTAATAACCGGTATTTCGATCTTAACGAGTTCTCCTATGCTAAACAATTAGCTGATGAGCAAGTATTTGATACTGTAGAAAATTTTGATACTTTATCTAGAACAGAATGTGCGGACATTTTAGATTATCAGCTTGCAGTAACTATCTATAGCGCAATGGCTGAAAGCGACATAACAGAGGTTTTTGGTAGAATAAATTCCGGTGGTAAACATTTAAGTAATCAAGAGAAACGACAAGCAGGTGTAACCACACCATTTGCAGAAGTGGTTCGTACAATTGCTATGAAGTTGCGCGGGGATGATAGTCCGAAAACGCTTCGCCTATTTGATATGCCGCAGGTTAGTATTGATTCCAAACCAAATAATCAAGGGTATGGGATTCAAGCAGAAGACACTTTGTGGTGCAAGCAAGGAATTCTTACAATATCTCAACTGCGTGACAGTAACGATGAAGATACGATCGCAGATATTTCAGCATCGATATTACTTAATGAACCCCTCCCAAGAAGCAGAGAGAGGCTAGATAATCTGTACGATAAAGAGAGTAGTTACTTCCAGTCAATAGAGAATGCTCTTGCCATTTATGGCTCAAATAGACTAGAAGAAAATATTGTAAAAACTTTCTCTCTTCTGGCAGAAAGTATTGAAACATATAGCCAGGGTAACAAGTGCTTGGTAAATATCGTAAACTCAGGCAGTAGTAATCCAATTCCCCAGGCATTTTATACAATTTTCATGGCTTTTTTTGAATTAGTAATTGAATCAGAGCTTCTACCTGCTAATCCTCAAGGGATTATGGAGGCACTCAAAAATCTTCAAAATAAGTTAGATCTAAGCCATCGCTATGCAAAGATACAAGATCGTAGAAATAATATTAATCAAACCAAGGGATTGATACAAGACTACTTCGCAAAGCAAGATTCATCAACTTCGGGATACGGTGCAGAGTTGATACAAAATTTCAAAAATTCCTTACTTCGTTCTCGTATAGAAACTGCCAAGTACGAGTGCAAGCAAGGTTTCCTCGATCTGTCACCAACAAGTAGAAAACTAAATGATGGTTTACCCCAGAGACTTGTTGAGACAATTTGCGGAATTGCCAACTCCGATCCCGACACTGATGGATATATTTTCATTGGAGTAGCTGACAAAAAGGAAGATGCCGAAAAAATTAAAATTTTAGATGCAATTAATCCTATTGAAATCAATGATAGATATGTTGTAGGAATTGATAGAGAAGCTAAGTTTTTAGGTAAAACACTAGAGGATCATGTTGGGATATTAATTAATGCAATCAAAAAATCTGCTTTGACTGACACCTTAAAGACTCAGGTCCTGATGAAAATTGATACTATATTCTACAAGGGATTCTCTGTGATTATCATTAATATTCCATCTCAAAAAGCTATGTCATTTGTGGGTAAAAAAGCTTTTTTTAGAGAGAATTCTTCAACGGTAGAAGCTGAAGGACCAAAAGTACTTGCTGTTTCTGAACGTTTCAAAAAAAGTAGTTGACGAAGATTAGAAAAGTCCGATCGCCCAAAACATCTACCACCATCATCAATCCGCTTCTAATCCGCCGGAATCATCCCCGATCGCACCCTGAACATCCTCTCAGCAACGGCGGATGCACCAAAAGAACCCTAAAACCCAAGAAGTAGAGGGGGGGTACGTTTGATGTGTTGGTGCGCGTAAATGGCGCGATCGCCCCCCTCAAGTGCAATTCCTAACCTCGTATCAATCTCCCTGCGGCAAATTCTCCAGCCAAACCTCTAAATCCTCGATCGACTGAAAATCTAACAATTCCTCTGCTAGAGTTTCAATTTGCTCGATCGACAAATCAGCAATTCTAGTCGTGATAGATTCCGGTAATGTTCCAACTCGCCGATTTAACAGACGTAAAATCAAGACTCTTCCTTCTTGTTCGCGGCCTTGCACAATGCCTTGCACAATGCCTTGTTCAATGCCTTGTTCGATGCCTTCTTCCTTTGCTTCCCGATAAAACCGAGTTTCCTCAAGCGTAATCCCTAACATCGCCTCTGCCTCCCTTCGGTTCAAATTTGTAAACTTGTAAACCAGTATCGTCGTCAGCATCTCTATTATGGCGCGACTCGCTGCCTCAGATTCCTCCCGCTGCGATCGCGCCAGCAACAATCGCGCCACTTGCGGCGTACTCGCTTCGTCGATCGTCGTCAAAGCCATCAGCGCCACCCCCAGCGGCAACTGTTCAATATCCCCCAACTCATCCAAATATACGCGATGCACCTGATTGCAGTTCAAGAGCGATCTATACGGATGCGTTTCTGATTGTTCAGTCGATCGACTCGGATAAATTACCACCGCTTCCCAATCTGTAAATCGCTGACGGTTGCGATAAAAATACAAAAACGACTCACCAAACAATCGCTCATAAAGCAATTCATCCCGCTGAAACTGCACCTCACAGAAATATACAACTCCAGGCTCAGCATCCGGTGGCAAAAACACCCCATCAATTTCAAACTTCGGTTCCTTCACCGCCACGGAGTCAAATCGATACTGTTCCGCATTCGATGGTGACTCTTCCAATAGCTCAAACAGCAGCGTCGGAGCTTCTTGAAATAACTTGTAAAATATTGAATCTCGACGCATTAACCCAACATCTCCTCTAACCTATGCAAATGCTCGAACCGTCAGTCGATTTTAGATCTTAGATTTTAGATTAGACTCGCCTTGATAAATCTGGGAGGTTGAGCTTTGGTCTAAAATTTGGGGAGTATCCACAACGATTGTCGGGGGCTTCCGTTTTTTTGCTGGTTGCAAAAACAGCAAATCGGTAATCAGCTCAATCAATTCTAAAGGATTCCAGATCGCCCCAGATCAAAAAATATCCTATATTTTCAGTCCTAGACGCACTCCCGACAAAGAAACGGGGTTTTTTACTTAATCTCTGGGTAAAAACGAAGGATTTTCCTAAAACCCGGTTTCTGGTCCCCGTGCGTAAGTCCTAATTTTGTTAATCGGCGATCGAATTTCGCCCATCAGGATTCCGTGTTTCCTTACTTGGAACTCGTCCAACCTCAAGCCCTCAGCCAGAATCAACAAGTCAGACTTGACGGGGTGACACTCGTCTGGTGGGTCAATAGTAGCTTGTTTGATGCGTCCGCGCGATCGCCCACTCGCACCTCAACAACCGCCAATCACTCATAATTGCCACAAAAATTCAAAATCTCAAACCCAAAACTGCCCAACGCCAGTACGATCGATCTAGTTAGCAAAAATAAGTAAAAACACTACCGGAGTAATTTTTATGGATCTGGTCGTACTCCAGAACTGGCTGGACAACATCTCCTTTGCCGTTTTGTTCTCCACAATGCTCATTTACTGGGTTGGCGCAGCATTCCCCGGCATTCCCTACCTGGGGGCCCTAGGAACCGCAGGAATGGGCGTCGCCAACCTATCCATCGCCGCTTTACTCGGTTCTCGATGGATAGAAGCCGGCTACTTCCCCTTAAGCAATCTCTACGAATCCCTATTTTTCCTAGTTTGGGGAATCACCGCCATCCACCTAGTCGCGGAAAACATGAGTCGTTCCCGCTTAGTAGGAGTAGCCACATCCCCCGTAGCAATGGCAATATCCGCCTTTGCAGCCCTGACTCTGCCCGCAACCATGCAATCTGCAGAGCCCCTAGTACCCGCCCTCAAATCAAACTGGCTGATGATGCACGTTAGCGTCATGATGCTCAGTTACTCAACTTTAATGGTAGGAGCCCTGCTGGCGATCGCCTTTTTAATCGTCACCCGCGGCCAAAAAATCGAACTCACCGGTAGTTCCTTCGGCACCAACAGCAACCGCAACGGCAACTACCGCCTCCAACGCCCTCAAAACCCCGAACCTCAAAATGCAGAAACCAGCGCCGACAGCGCATTAGTTTTCAGCGAACCCTCTTTCAACTCCAACAATAACGGTTTAGGCACCACCGCAGTGCTCGAATTAGCCACCGTTCAAACCGCATCAACCGCGCCAACTCAAACCGCAGAACTTCTCTCGCCCCAGCGCTTGAATCTAGCAGAAACTCTTGATAACATTAGCTATCGCATCATCGGTTTAGGATTCCCCTTACTGACAGTTGGCATTATTGCCGGTGCGGTTTGGGCTAACGAAGCTTGGGGATCGTACTGGAGTTGGGACCCGAAAGAAACTTGGGCGCTAATTACTTGGTTGGTATTTGCTGCCTACCTGCACGCCCGCATTACTCGCGGCTGGCAGGGAAGACGCCCAGCAATTTTAGCAGCCACAGGTTTTGTGGTAGTTTGGATTTGCTATCTAGGCGTTAATCTGTTAGGCAAAGGTTTACATTCCTACGGTTGGTTTTTCTAATTCCTAATCCACCAATGGGCCAAAGAAGAACAGGATAAGTCAAAGAATCGGGATTAATATCATCTCCGGTTGTAGGGTGGGCAATTCCCACCTTACTCAACCAGCGAGATTCTAATAATTAACTCCCTCTTCCTTCTTATAACTTCGGTCTTCCTCACATCCGTTACATCCGTTACATCCGTTACATAATCCGTTGCCGAACTTCATTCATTAAAATAACGACAATTAATATGGACGAATCCCCAATATTTCCCCAAGAAGATGATGTTGTGTCTGCCCCTACCAGCGCTTTGATGTATCAATGTACATTCAAAGTCAGCGAATTTATGGCCATTATGCAGGCGAAATTGGTAGACGAAAAATTATTCTCAGACGGCCTGGATTGCGAGCTATTAAGTGCTGGCAAAGACTGGACTAAAGGAAAACTTAGAATGCGTCTGGAGTTCATTCCGCTTGAACCTGAAATCAAAGAACAAAAAGCCCTTCCTGCCGCTGCCGAAAGATCGGACACCGTGCAAAACTACGCCGTAGCTAGCTCAACTCAAACCGATATAGATGAGCCATTAAATCAATGTGACTCAACAGAAATAAATAATCATTTTCCTATTTCTAGGTATCCAGACCGCGACCCCCAAAGTATAGGAATGTGGAGCTAGGAAGGCAAAGACTGAGAGATTGAGAGAGGGGGATGCTTCCCATTCTTTGCTCAAAATCAATCGGTTAAATCCCGAACGCTGCTCGTTTTCTAAGGAATGAGAATTAAATAACTTCCACTCTTGAAAGTGGGATGGGCGTCCCGCCCGTCCTTTTTGGACGGGCGGGACGCCCATCCCACAATAACAATTAAAATTGTAAGTTATTTAATTCGCGATCCTAACTTCCTGATTTTTGCTTAACCAAAAACTGCTCTCATGGCTGAATCTTCCAATTGGACGCACCTGCACGCTCAAGTTCACAGGACGCTGCTGTACCGACAAATATTGCCATCAAATCAGCGATTGCTAGTAGCAGTATCCGGCGGACAAGATTCTCTGTGTTTAATTAAATTACTGCTAGATTTGCAGCCAAAATGGGGGTGGAACCTAGCCATTGTTCACTGCGATCACCGTTGGCGTTCTGACTCGGAAGCCTCGGCGAATCATGTAGAACAATTAGCTAAAAACTGGGGAATATCCTACTATTTGGAAACAGCCTCGGACATCCCCAAAACAGAAGCCGCGGCCAGACAGTGGCGATATCAAGCTTTAACCGAAATTGCGATCGCCCACAACTACCCCTACATTGTTACAGGCCACACAGCCAGCGATCGCGCCGAAACACTCCTCTACAACCTGATTCGCGGCAGTGGCGCCGATGGACTTTCTGCCCTCACCTGGACACGACCCCTGCTCGATTTTCGATTGCCGATTTTAGATTTTCGAGTGGGGAATTCCGGCGAAAATCCCAACTCGCAAATATCTGCCGATTTTAGATTGGAAAATCAGGATGAAAATTCCCAATCGAAAATCCAAAATCTCAAATCTAAAATCTATTTAGTTCGTCCCTTGCTCGAAATAACTCGATCGCAAACAGGTCAATTTTGTCAAGAGCAAAAACTACCCATTTGGGAAGATTCCACAAATCAAGACTTGCAATATACTCGCAATCGCATTCGATCGGAATTATTGCCTTATTTGGAAACTCATTTCAACCCAAAAGCCCAACAAGCCCTAGCTCAAACAGCCGAACTCCTCCGCGCCGACGTAGAATATCTCGAACTTGCAGCCAGCGACTTGCTAGAGCGAGCAATGTCTCCAATTGCAGACAGCCCGCAGGTGAATTTTCAACTTCCCGTCAAGTTAAATCGCCCGATTTTGCGGGAAGCACCCCTGGCCTTGCAGCGACGGGCAATGCGGCAACTACTGCAACAAATATTGCCATCGGCGCCCAGTTTTGAAAGCGTAGAAAAACTAACCAGCTTAATCGTAGCGCCCAACCGATCGCAAACCGATCCATTTCCTGGAGGAGCGATCGGTCGAGTCGAACACGCTTCGATAATTTTATATCTTAAATTTTAACCTGTTATCAAACCCGAAAGGACTTGCCGCAACTCGGAAACTACCCGATTTTGCTCGTCTCCCGTCTCCTGCACCCGATCGAGTTCCCCCGCCACCGCTTCGAGCTTTTGGCGTAGCGCAGTCAAATTGTCCTGCACCGGCTGCAACATTTCTTGATAAACATTCACCCTGCCCCAGAGTTGCGCCACTGCACCTTTCTGGTTGAACAAATTCTGCTCTAACTGCTTGAGTTCGTAGCGTTTCGCTTCACTTTCCCCATTTTGGCGGTTGACATTTGCCTCAATTTGGGATACTGCTTCCCGCACCTGCTGAATTTCGTTTTCCAGTCTTTGCAATTCTTGGCTTTGCTGCTGCCGCTGAGTATTGAGCTGTGCGACAATCGGCCCCAAATCAATATTTCCTCGCTCTTGTTTTGGAGCATTAGCAGTACCCAGCCGCCGCCACAGCACCGCCTGATGCTGCTTTAAAATATCTTCCCGTTCCTGCAACCGGAGGCGCTGTCCCACCAGAGTTTCGTTTAACATCTGATAACTTTCGAGTTCATCTGCCATTTCATTTTCCAAAGCCATGCGATCGTACTCGGAAGCCGCTTGAATTTTCTCTTGCAACTCCTCGATTGTCTCCCGCTGCAGAGTCAACTCCTCCTCTTGATCGTTAACAAACCGGAACACCTTTTCCAAATCCTGTTGCAGGTGTTGCACCAGCCCCTGTAACTCATCAACAGGCATCTTCTCCAAAGCTGACACATCTACTTTCTGCTCCGTACCCGCAGTACCCGAAGCAGATGCCAGCCTGGAAACTTGCTGGTAAAGATCCTCAACAGCCCGCACCTGCAAAGACACGGACTGAGCCTGATCCTGCTTAGCGCTGAGGGTACTTTGCTGCCCTTTAAGCTCCGCCCGAGCCCCGGCCAAAGCATCTTGAGATTGGTACCACTCTTGCCAGCGGTTTTGGAGGCTCTGATTTTGTCGATCGACCTCTTCTTGTTGCTGTTGAGCTATGCTCTGTTTTTGCTCCAACTGCTGCCAGTGCTGATCCAGAATTGCCTGCTGAGCGCCCACCGCACCAAAAGACTGATTCAGTTGTTCCCGCACCCCTTGAGCCGAAGCAATTGCCCCTCCCAACTTCTGCATCAACTCCTGAATCCTCTGCGTCTGCTGCTCATCAATTACTGCCCCCTGGGGAACCTCAGACTGCTGTTGAGCCACCCGTTGCTGCTCGCCCCGCAACTGTTCCCAAGCCGTCTCTATTTCCACGCGACTGCGATCTACTTCTTCTCGCAGTCGGTTAGCTTCATCTCTAGTATTTTCAATTTCCGAGCGCTGAGCCTCCAGTCGCTCCAACTCCTCTTCCATTTGAGCCAACTGCTCTTCGCGGGCTTGCATTTCCATTTCCCGGCGATTGAGTTCCTGACTCGAGAACGTCAGAGAAGCCTTCCACTGTTCAATTTCCTCTTCCTTATCCTTAAACTTGTCCTGCAATCGCGAGAAATTTTGCAGAATGCTCACCAACTGGCGGGCCGCCTCCTGAATCCGCTGCACTTGCTTGCTAGCGCTCAACTCAACCAGCACCAGCGTGCCGTCGTTAAACTTATTAGCTTCCTCAACTGGTATCCCGTCATCGCCTGGTACGGCGCTCCAGTTATGTTCGCCCCGCTGACAAGCTAGCAGTTTCAGTTCAGCCTTACCGCCACCGAGACCAAAGCCGCTTTTCTGTTTTTGTACTTCCGCTAGATACAGCACACTAATAGTCCTCTGCTTCGTAAAACCTATCCCAACTTACTTTAAGTTACTTAAAGGCCTAAAAGATAAGTGGTGTTTACTTCCTACGCTGTTGGGTAGACGGCTAATCCCAACATAAGTAGGCTATCCCCCTTAAGCCAAAGGTTCTTTACTAAAGATAACATTGTGTGCGATCTTTAGTCAACTTACCTAAAGTAAATAAGTATACGCAAGTAAGGATAACTTTTTGCCACTTAGGTCTTACTTTTTGGTGTCGTTTGCCCAATCGGGGGATAGCATTTTTTCCTAACTATAGCAGCACTAACGCATAGCACTGCCTCACGGGAGAACTTCCAGAAAGTACGGCCGCCGCCAGTTGTCTGGAGGAATGAGAGAGCAGTACCAATGCTGCTTGATTAAAGACTACCTGTCACTGCGGAGACTGCCATAGCCCAAACCTGAAAAAGGTCAGTCCTTGAACATCCCCACGTCTAAAGCCGGGTGATTCTTGCCCACCTTCAAGACGACAACGGGACCTTCAAATATCCCTCTACTCACTCAAAGAACTTTACTTCTCCCGGAGCGCAGACTTGCTGAGTTCTTCATATTTTTAAGGTTGAACGTGACCTCTGCTGCAATTATTTGCCCTTTAACTATTCCGAATTAATCGGATTAGTGCGTTGCCGGGGTTGCTCGCCCTCTAGGATATTTCAATGGGTTGAAAGTTATTCTTACTCTGGCGAATGGCTCTGTGCCAATTATACCACTCTGGTTTTAGGAACACAATCGTTTCACGAGACTTCAAAGTCCCTACCGACTGATCCCCAAATCTAAATCCCCATGTCGTTAGCCAAGGGCTTGCCTCTGGCGTTTCGATCCAAAAGTTTGTATTGATTTTACAACGCTTTAGTTATGGGTCGATCGTCAGAAAAGCCATCGCTGCCCCCAAGCCGGCGCCGGGGTTCGGCGGACTAGGGATTTGAACCGCGCTGCCTTAGAATAGGGTAATGACGCGAGCCTATGACGGAGCCGCGGGCGAGCAAAAAGGTCGATCGGCACTGAGGGTTTTCCTGACAACTGCCAACCAAGGTTCATTTTGACTGCACCTGATTTTAGGGCTGTGGCAAACCCAAAAAAAACCTCGATCGCAACTCATCCAACCCAACAGACTAGCCTCAAGTTCCCATCGGGGATCGATCGGCACTTGCTGCTGGTAGCAGCGGTAAAACCAGAGAATCCTCGGTATTTTGAAGTTGACCTACGCCAAGATGTGTTGGATAAACTGACGTACATACTCAGCCAAAAACTTCAAAACTTTGGCATCGAAGGCTTGAATCCGTCGGGAATGCCAGCGTTGCACACTCGAAGAACCCGTGCAAGCGTGCGATGTGGATTCTACGAGTTTAGGCAATAGGCAACAGTGGGAATAGAAGGTGAAACTCTACACTTAGAGAATGCCGCGAGTTTCGCGGTTTCAGCTTGTGGACTGGTAGCGCGGCCGAGACCCGGCAGCAAGTATCGCCCTTTCGTCAATTCCCAATTGTCAGATCAGCATCAGCGCGTAAATTATTGACGGAAACTAAAGTCAATCTTTTCGCCCGCACACAGTCTTTCCGAGCTCAGACGCCAACGGTTTTAAGGAGGATACTTTAGCTGCATGCAGGGAAATTTGAGTGAAATAGACATCCGCAGCATCCTGCAATTGATTGAGTTAGGTCAGCGAACCGGAGAACTGTTCGTAGAGGCCTACACCTCCACCGGCAGCAGCACGGGTACTCAACCTACCCCGCGCTCCCTTGCAGGACAATCCTGGTATGTCTTCTGCTTCAACGGTCAGATTATTTACGCTACCCAGAGTGCGGGCAGTTTGTTTCGCTTGCGCGACTACCTGCGCCGCTACAAAGCAGATACCGCCCTCGACAAAATCCAAGTTCCCTATATGGCATCTACCAATGCCCCAGAATACGGCTACCTATGGGCCCTGCTAGAAAACCACATCCTCACCCCAGCTCAAGGGCGCAACATCATCCAGAGCATGATCCACGAAACCCTATTTGACTTGCTCAGTCTCCACCAGGGTTCCTTCACTTTTGAAATGGGCCCAGCTTTGGCTCCTCAACTGACCAGCTTAGAAATTAGCTCGCTGCTGGCCAAGATTGTCAAACAGGTGCAGCAGTGGAAGCAGTTTCACCCTCACATTCAGTCGCCCAACCAATGCCCGGTGATTTCAGACCCCTCCGAACTGCGAGTCGCGCTACCTGTCAATACCTTTAATACTCTCAGACGCTGGGCCGACGGGCACACTTCGATCCGCCAAATGGCGCGCTACCTCAACCGAGACGTGCTGACTGTCGCTAAGGCGATTTACCCATTTGTGCAGCAGGGATTGGTGCAAGTATTTTACGAACCTTCTGTTGCCCCCACCAATAACAAAAAAGAATGGTCGTCCCCAGAAACCAAGGTTCCCAGAGTTGTCTGTATTGACGACGACAATACTATTCGCAAAACAGTCGAGTCAATTTTAAATGAACACGGTTACGAAGCTACTACGATCGGCAATCCCCTCCAAGCATTGAGTTTGGTGTTTCCACTCAAACCCGATTTAATTCTGTGTGACATCGCCATGCCGGAACTCGACGGCTACGAAATTTGCGCTATGCTGCGTAGTTCTAGCGCTTTCCGGCAGACGCCGATCGTGATGCTGACGGGCATCGACGGATTTATCGACCGCGTTAAAGCCCGCATGGCCGGAGCTACAGACTTTTACACCAAACCTTTTGGTGAAAGCGAGTTATTGATGCTGGTAGAAAAATATGTGGGCCCGGGCTACCCTCGGCTCAATCTCTCGGAAAGATTATTAGACCGATCGCTAGAAGACCAATTAGAAGAAAAATAAATTTCGCACCGATGCCATGATGGGAGCTTTTTTGTTGTACCTGCGGTTAAATCGAGTCTCCGCCGCCCCAAACAGAAAGCTGGGGGTACTATTGGCGAGCGCCCCATAAACTAGAATGTATAAATCCGCGCGCTGGCATAAGCGCGTCGGTAAAACTCTGTTCAATTTCTAGACCCAAGTGGGTCTAACACGCTCAAAGTGCAAATATAATATACTTGTTCTCCACTTGCAGCCGCTCCGAAAAACTGATGTACAGAGCTACTTATGGCTAGGTATTTCTGTACAAAGTCAGAGATTCCAATTCTCAGTCTTAAGTGACTCCGTTCATGATTGTTGCGACACCAGCCATGTCAACAACTCCTCGCTAATCCGAGTATCGGTTTAGCATTCATCGCAGAAATTACCCAGAGTTTTACCAATTGAGACGGCGGTGGGAATACAAAGTGAAGCTTTAGGGGTTTCTAATTAATTGTTCGTAGTCGATTTGAGCTAACTTGCCCGCAAAGGTCGCACGAATTTATTGATGGCAGTCAATTATTGACGGAGAAAATTTATTGCCAAGGGCATCCGGCAGTCGCGCCATTCACCCCTTGGCTGTGTCAAGCTTGGCTGTGTCAAGTTTCGACCATCGAAGTTTCGATCGGGTTATTCTTGGCGGGAAACCTCAACAATTTTTGCTAGAAATGCAGGTGTCAGAATTATGATTAGCGGTAGCCCAGACTTTATATTACCAGGACTAGGCGTAGATCCGGCTCCGGAATTCCAAGAACTAGAAACTCCCGAAGGCGAGCTGCACCTGCGGTTCTACGTTCCTTCGGGGAACGAGTTCGCACTGCCGGCGACAGGGATTAGAGAGGTACTATCCCCGTCCCCAGACCGCATGACACCGATCCCCAACGTTTCCTCTTTGCTTTTAGGTACGCTAAATATGAGAGGACGAGTGATTTGGGTGGCAGACCTCGGCCAATTTCTGGGAGACCAAACACCTCTGAACACAGATAGACCCGAAATCCCGATCGTGGCTGTGGAAGACCAAGACACGATTTTGGGGCTGGCAGTCGATCGAATTGTGGGGATGGACTGGCTCGACGTAGAGCAACTGCACTCTCAGAACAATGCACCAGACGGCATGATTCCATTTCTGAGGGGAGAATGGATGTTAGGTGCACCAGCTCAGAAAGTGCTCCGACTGCTAGATCAAGTGAAAATTCTGCGCTCGGCGCGGTGGGCAGCGTGAAATCGATTTTAGATTTGCGATTTGCGATTTTCGATTGGGGTCTAACCATCAACAGTCACACGACTTGAGGCGCGCATCTAAACATTCAATTCAACATAAAAATCAAAAATCTCAAATCTAAAATCTAAAATCCAAAGAGGGCGGCAAATGGCAACAAGTACCAACTTTCAGCAGGACTACCAACGGGCAGAAGCGGCCTACATGGAGGGCAATTATTCAGAAGCCGCAGCCCTAGTTTATCAATTAGTAGAAGATTTTCCCGAAGACCCCAGCGCTCGCCTGCTGTGCGGACACATTTACTGCTACGGACTGCAACAGTATGAGGTGGCGCGGGAACAGTACACGGTTGTGCTAGGCCTGAGTGACGACCCGAGTTTGGTGGAACACGCTCACAACGGAATTACCTACACAGACCAATTTTTATCGGGAGAACTGCAAACGGAAAATTTCGAGGCTTTGTCTGCTGAAACGGAATTAGAATTCTACCCAGACTTATCTCTCGATGAAGGGTTAGAAGACCCGGATTTGGGACTTTTCCAAGGAAATTCACCATCCCTTTCCTATAGAAGTCAATCCCCAGACGACATGGAAAACGAGGACTTGGCCGACTTGGGGATGAGTGGCTTGGGGTGGGAACCAGAAGACGACGGTGGCGCAGGCTCAGTCCCAGATTTAGCCTCACATTCTAACCCGTTTGGTGGCGACAGCGGCGGAATGGCCGCTTATGCTGAGAACTCCGACTCGCTAGACATAGACGAGTTTGCCGACTCGGACTTTGGAGACCCCTTTGCCTTAGATGATGGAGGGTTTGATGCTGCTGACGTGTCTAGCAGCAAACTGTCTGGTTCAAGCGCACCTTACTCAGGAGATTCGTTTTCAGAAGCTCCGACTCAGATGCTCAACGGTCAAAGTTTTGCCCCTTCAGAAGTCGGGAATTCCTTCGACTCGAACCAACTAGACTCCCCCATCGGGCCCTCGGACAATTTTGGCGAACCTTTTGCTGCGCTCGATTTGCCAGACGAATTCGACGATAACTCCGACTACGACTACCAATCCCCGCCCCAGAGCGGGCAAAATTACGGTCATAACGCACCCTATGCCGAAGAGGAAGACCCCTTTGCCGAGGCGATGCCCTCATCGGGTTTCGGGTCTTCTCGACCTCAAAACAAACAGCCTAATAACGGATCGGACTACTCGTCAAACTATTCGCTGGCGGAAGACGAAACGCTGTTGATGGGAGGTGCTGTCCCCAACTCTCAAAGTCAAAGGTCGAGCCGGGGACAATTTAATTCAGTCGATCCCGCCTCGGCCAACAGCA
Organism: Microcoleus sp. D3_18a_C4; assembly: GCF_036702415.1. Taxonomy (NCBI): domain Bacteria; kingdom Bacillati; phylum Cyanobacteriota; class Cyanophyceae; order Oscillatoriales; family Microcoleaceae; genus Microcoleus; species Microcoleus sp. D3_18a_C4. The sequence continues at coordinate 15,768 of NZ_JAUBTI010000033.1, forward strand.
ACGGTTACAGGGACTCGGAACCCCCGGCATTTGGCTCTAGAGACAACTTCGAGTTAGATGCTTTTGAAGACGACGCTTTTAGCGATTCTTTCTCTTTCGAGGAAAACGAACAAGCGACAGCTTTCGGGGCCTCCGACAAGAACCACAGCGCCTGGTCGTCAAAAGCTGGGAACGCTCAAGAACACAGCGACTTTTTAGACGAATTTGACGAGTTTGACGATTTAGGCAATTTGCCGGACTTTGATATCTCAGAAGATGCCACCAGTTCGATGTTGACTAGAGGTAGCACCAATTTCGGCAACTCCACCAGCGGCATGATGGGAACGACGGGCAGCAGCCTGGACTTTGACAACAGCGATGGCTCAGCAATTCGGGATGACGAAATATTTAGCATAAGCGGCCCGGCTGATGCGTCTGTATCGACTTTTTCTCCCACAGAAACAGAAGCGGTTGATACTTCGGTAACAGTAGAACAGGGGGGACTGGCTTTCTTGGAAAATGCCCCTTTGTTTACAAAACAGTTGTACACGGCAATCGGGGCCGGACTGGTTTCTCTGGTAGCTGTGGCTTTCGTCACCAACATTGCCTCCTATCAAGCTCTGCGGCAAGACAAACCGGAGGCGATCGTTTACCTGCGCCAAACAGGCTGGGTAATGACCGCAGCCGCAGGCTTTACGAGCTTTTTAACTTCTTGGGGCATCGGCCAGTTGATCGCCAAGCAGGTACGCAAGTCGTCGGATAATTTGCAAGCTCAGTTCGATGCCGTATCTCAAGGAACTTTGGATGCTCGAGCTACGGTTTACTCGGAAGATGAATTTGGCAAAATGGCTGCTAAATTCAACCACATGGCGAAGGTCATCCAAACCACGATTAGCGATACCAGGCGCAAGTCTGACGAGCAGGAACAGGCAAAAGAAGACTTGCAGCGCCAAGTGATTCGCTTGCTAGACGACGTGGAAGGAGCGGCCCGGGGCGACTTGACGGTGACTGCGGAAGTGACCGCAGACGTTTTGGGTGCGGTTGCTGACTCGTTTAACTTGACAATTCAAAATCTGCGCGAAATTGTCCATCAGGTGAAGCAGGCGGCTCGGGAGGTCAGCAAAGGCGCTACGGATAGTGCTAAGTTTGCGGGCGATTTGTCTTCCGACGCGCTGCGGCAAGCTGAGGAACTGGCGGCAACGCTGAATTCCGTGCAAGTCCTCACCGACGCGATTCAGCGGGTCGCAGAGAGCGCTAGAGAGGCCGAAGAAGTGGCCCGGGGCGCGGCGGCAACGGCTCTGAAAGGGGGCGAGGCTGTGGAGCGGACGGTGGCCGGGATTTTGGAAATTCGAGAAACGGTAGCAGAAACCACGAGAAAAGTCAAGAGGTTGGCGGAAGCTTCTCAAGAAATTTCTAAGATTGTGGCTTTAATTGCGACGATCGCCTCCCGGACGAATTTGTTGGCCCTCAACGCCAGTATTGAGGCGGCGAGAGCTGGGGAAGCGGGCAGGGGTTTTGCGATCGTGGCAGACGAGGTGCGACAATTGGCAGACCGATCGGCGAAGTCTTTGAAAGAAATCGAACAGATCGTGATGCAAATTCAAAGCGAAACCGGCGCGGTAATGACGGCGATGGAAGAAGGGACGCAGCAGGTTATTGAGGGGACAAAATTGGCAGAACAGGCGAAGCGATCGCTTGAAGATATCATTCAAGTTACTAATCGAATTGACGTGCTAGTGCGATCGATTACTGCCGACACTGTAGAGCAAAACGAAACAGCTCGCGCGGTCGCCAGTGTGATGCAGGCCGTGGAGCTGACCGCTCAGGAAACATCCCAAGAAGCGCAGCGAGTTTCGGGTGCTTTGCAAAACTTGGTGGGCGTTGCTCGCGACCTTTTGACATCGGTGGAAAGATTCCGAGTAGAAACAGCAGAAAGACAATAATCAATTGTCTAATGCTTTTTTTGCTGGCTGATTTACAAGCACGTTAGTGTGGCACTAATGGCATACAAAAAGCAACCTCGCAGTCTTGAAACCCCTGCGGGGCTGCCAATTCAACACCTAAAGGAAGTAGGAGTTGCACAAATGGACGACAACATAGTAGAGGTTATTCCTGGCATTTTTGGTGAAATTCAGTCGGCGGGCTGTATTATCTCTACTCTCGCTAAATCTAGTAGTGGCTATGCAAACAAGAGACTTCGCATTAACGGTGAATGGAAAACTTTTAATGTCCACCGTTTAGTATTAGAAAATATCTTAGGTCGTCCGATTAGACCGGAATACTTTGCTTGCCATACTTGCGATGTCCGCAACTGCATTAATCCTAACCATTTGTGGGAAGGTTCTCGGCTGGAAAATTCTCAAGATAGGTTTAAAAAAGGACGTATTAAAGATGTCGGAAGTACATCGGCGCCGAAACCTCAAAAACAACTGCGAGGCCAAGAAATAATTCCCGGTATTCGGGCCCAAATACAGCCGAACGGCTGCATGATTTGTACGTTGGCTAAAAGAAGTGATGGTTACTCGGTGAAAACTATCAAGATTAACGGGAAAAATCAAAGTTTCTATCCCCACAGACTTGTACTGGAACACAAACTGGGAAGGCCTGTTAAACCCGGTTATTTTGCGTGTCACAGTTGCGACGATCGCGGTTGTGTCAATCCAGACCATTTGTGGGAAGGAACCCCCGCCGATAACTCCCGCGATGCTATAGAAAAAAACCGCTTTCCTTTCGTTCCCGGCAAGATATGTCCTAACCGCAAACTCAAACCCGAACAGGTGCGCGAGATTCGCTATCTTTTAAGTGAGGGGAGGTCGAAAGCAGAAATAGCCAGGACATTTGCAATATCTCGCAGTCAGATTATTCTCTTGTCAAGGGGCGAGATATACAGAGAGCTTCTCTAGAACTACTAACATAGACCCAATACAATAACGCTTAAAATCAGGAATAAAACTATGCTACCGGAGCAACAACAGAGGATAATGGGCTACTTTATTGAGGAGGCCAAAGACCACCTCAATACGATCGAACAAGGCTTGCTGAATCTGCAAACCACGATCGAAGACCCAGAACTGGTCAACGAAGTATTTAGGGCCGCTCACTCTGTCAAAGGAGGAGCAGCAATGCTGGGGCTGACGAGCATTCAGCAAACAGCTCACCGACTAGAAGATAGTTTTAAAGTTTTAAAAGAGTGCAGCGTTAAAGTAGACCAACAGCTAGAGTCCCTTTTTCTGCGAATTTTTGACACATTGCAAGGGCTGTTAGAGCAACTGTCGGGGCCTTTTGGGCTGACAGAAGAATTGGGAGAACAGATGGTTCGAGAATTAGAACCAGTATTTGAAGAGCTCAACGGGCATTTGGGGGGACTCGTTGGACACGGAGAATACCATGCAGACGAGAGCAGCGTTCTGGCCGTACCCGAACCAGTTATGGCGGGGGTGGGAGTCGGGGCGTTTGCCTCATCAAGGAGTTTTCCAGATTCGCGGTCAGTTTACGCACCTGATGCCAGAGCAACAGAAGACAGCGCGCTGCTGCTAGTATTTGAGTCGGACGTGCCGGCGAGGATGCGGGAACTCCTGCAAGAGTTCAAACAGCCCGAAGGGCCAGAAAGCAGGCGGCAACTCAAGAACATTTGTCGGAACTTGCTCCGGGCTGGGGAAGAATTTGAACTGCCCTGCTGGATAGCATTGATCCAAGCTGTATCCAAGGCGATCGCCAACCCAGAAAATACCTACCGCACCTTAGCCGCAATAATCATAAGAGACATCAAACAAGCGCAAGAACTGGTAATTTCGGGTCTAGAATCGTCGATCGCACCAAGCGAAAAACTTCTGTCGCTGCAGCCGGCTGTTCTGGTTCCAGAAACGGATTTTGAAGATTTGCTGGCCTTTGCTCAACCGAGTAAATCCGGGAAAAATGTGGTTTCTGTTGAGGATGAGGCCTGGGATCTGGTGGGTTCGGGCGATGCCCAGGATGGATTGAACAAGTTGCTGCCGACTATTTCTGGGCTGAGTATAGACGAGCTGTTCGACCAACTCGACAGCGGCGACAGCAACGAGGACAGTGGCATTCGATCGGCCCACTTCGACGATGCCGCCTTCGCAGAATCGGATATAGAGACGGGTACTTTTAGAGGCTCGACCCGCACCGGCCCGGAAGTGGGCGCGGCAGAACTCAACACTTTAGCGGACTTGTTTGACGGCGAGTCCCCGGATCTCGACGGCGCTTGGGAAGAAGAAGAAGACCTCGACTATGCACAGTCTTCTGGGATATCGGCGGCCCGAATGCTGGGGTTAGACGAGGACAATTCCGGCGATTTTACTGATTTGTTGTTTGACGAATACGATGCGGAAAGTTCCGAAACGAACACGAAGCCTCCGATTGACGACCTGACGAGTTTGTTTGGGGAGGATTTGCTGTTTGGAGAGGAAGCACAGGACTCGGCAGTAGCAGCAGGTCCGAAAAATGGGGGTTCGAGCCAGCGGTTAACTCGCAAACACCTTAAAACGGGTAACGGTAGGGGCGGTTTGGAGCGGCGAGACGACAAGGTGGCGCCAGCGAGGGGACAAGCGGACGAAGATGCTCTCGGTACGCTTTTGGACGAAGTGGCTGCCCAAACTTCTGCTGGTGGTACGGAGGACAATGCTGATTTCGAGAACTTGTTCAGCGATTTAGGCTTATCTGAGACAACAGGTGGGCCGGCAGTCTCTTCGGAGTATTCCCTGAAGTCTGAGGCTTTAGACGGAGCATCCAAGGAGTCGGCAACAGGGGGGGGCAATAATCATTCAACGGATGCCAAAGCGCTTGCTCGGCCTGAAATAGATGATTTCGAGTTGCTCTCTGAGCTTGGCGAGGATTCGGATTTGAGCGAGTTGTTGGGGATTACTTCTAATTTCCTTTCTTCAGAAGACGAAGGTGAGGAGAACGGGGGCGATCGAGATCGAGCTGCTGGCACCGCACAACATGAGGAAATGGGCAACGTTCTTAACATGACATCAAATTCTGATTTAGATATCTCTGCAGATGAAAACTGGCTAGAAGATGCTTTCGGCCTAGAAGACGAGTCTGTGCAATCGCTCAACCTGGATCTGGACGATACGGATTTGGATGCGCTGTTTGGGGATATGACCTCGGGTGCGATTTCTGAGGATGAACAGACTGTGCGCGATGGGCAAGGAATGGCTACTTCCCGAGAAGCGGCAGATTTGGCTGAGCTTTTCGGTTCTGTACCTACGGGTACTGAGTATGACGGAGAAGCTTCGGGCCAAGCCCGTGGGGGTTGGCTCAAGGATGGGAATCCAGAATTGCTGAGTGCGGGTGTGGGAGTTGATGAGGGCGACTTGGGGAGTTTGTTCGAGAACAATAACAATGGTGCGGCTGTTTCCGACCAAGGCTTGGCAAATTCGGCAGAGGTTGAACTTGGGGCTTTGTCCGACGATCGTCCTGAGTCGGAAATTTCCAATGTCGAATCTGATGAGGGCGCAGCTTTCGATTTCTTGGAGGATATGTTTGGCGAAGGCATGGTGCACCCAGGCGATGCTGGATCGGGGCCAGATGACGGCGCGGCTGTGGAGGTGAACGAGTTGTCTGCCCAACCTGCCGATGGTTTGTTCGACGAGGAGGGTGCGGAACTTGCTGCTCTCTCTGCCGAAATAGATGCCGCTGGGGAGTCTGAGGGCGAAGATGATTTGTTTAATGCCCTGGAAACGGATTTTTTGAGTGCGGATTTAGAGCCGCTGCCTGCAGAATCTCTCGATGGTATGTTGGAGGGCGATGCTGACTTGCTCTCGGCGATGGAAACCGGGGCTACTCTCAACAACGCAGAGTTGGAGGGTTTTGAGGATTTGTTGGATTCGATCGATGCTGAGGTTCTGGTGACTTCGGAACTGACGACGGGCTTTTGGGACGCTGAGGACGAGTCGGCCCAGGCCGATTCCTCGGAGTTGGAAGAGGGGTCGCTGGCAGACTTTTTTGCCGATGGGGAATCAGGCGATGAGGGTAATGCCGAAGGCAATTTTGACGATTTAGAAGCACTGTTAATTGCAGGGGGTGCTGGGGCTGTCATAGCAGCTTCTGGAAGCACAAATCAGAGTCCGGTAAATACAGAAGTTTTCTCGGATCTCGAAGAACTCCTCAGCGAGAGCGCAACTATGCCGGAAATTCACGGGCTACCGACAACTGCTAGTAAAGCTTCGCGCGCGCAGGCCGATGAGAGCGACGACGAATTTGGCGATTTGGAAAAACTGCTGGAAGATCCCAAGGACAGCGGCCGCCAAGGGGAAGGCAATATGGGGCCGTCGGCGATCAACAGACCCAGGCGGAATCCCCGCGCGGGCGGGTTCGGCGACCAGACGATGCGGGTGCCGGTCAAGCAACTGGACAACCTCAGCAATTTGATGGGGGAACTGGTTGTAAACCGCAACAGTTTGGAGCAAGACCAAGAACGGATGCGGCAGTTTTTGGACAATTTGCTGCACCAGGTGGCGCTGCTGAGCGATGTGAGCCAGCGGACTCAGGATTTCTACGAGCGGAGTCTTTTGGAGATTGCTTTGCTGGCAAACCGCCAGGGACACCGATCGGCCTGGCGCTCTGAGGATTCGGCCCACACCCGCGAAAGTGCCTGGAGACCAGAGGAAATGGACAGGTTTACTCCTTTCCACAGTTTGGCTCAAGAGATTATTGAGCTGATCGTGCGGGTGCGGGAGTCGGCCGCGGACATTGAGTTTTTGGTGGATGAGGCGGATCAGGTGACTCGCCAACTGCGACAAGTTACGACTCAACTGCAAGAAGGTTTGACTCGCGCCCGGATGAAGCCGTTTGCGGAGACGACGGACAGGCTGTTCCGGGCGGTGCGGGAAATCGCGATTAAGTGCGGGAAGCAGGCTCAGTTGCAGGTTGAGGGTAAGGAAATTTTGATCGACAAGATGATTGTGGATCAGCTATATGACCCGATGACTCATTTGGTGAACAATGCGATTACTCACGGGATCGAAGCGCCGGAGGTGCGTCTGGCGGCTGGGAAGCCTGCAGTCGGCAGGATTACGATTCGGGCTTTCCACCAAGGGAACCAAACGGTGGTTTCGGTTTCTGATGACGGGGCCGGAATTGACCCGCAAAAGGTGAAGGCGAAGGCGATTAAGCAGGGTATGCTGACGGCGGCTCAGGCTCAGAGGATGTCTCGCTCGGAAGTTTACGATTTGCTGTTTATGCCCGGTTTCAGCACTCAGGAACAGGCGACGGAGTACGCCGGCCGGGGGGTCGGTATGAATGTGGTGCAGACTTCCTTGCAGGAAATTCGGGGTACTGTGTCGATCGATTCAACGATCGGCAAGGGGACTGTGTTTACCATCCGTTTGCCTCTGGTGTTGAGTATTTCTAAGGCTCTGACTTGCATTAGCGATCGCGCTCGCATTGCTTTCCCGATGGATGGGGTCGAGGATATGATCGATGTGCCTCGCGATCAGGTGACGACGGGGGCGGATGGTTTGCCTTGCATTGAGTGGCGGGGTCAAAGCTTGCCGTTCCGGCCGCTGCGGGATCTGCTGGCTTACAGTCGCCATTTGGGTCGGGGGAGTGTTTACGGGTTCAATACTGACGATGACATGATTTCGGTGATCGTGCTGCGCTCTGCTGGCAATTTCTTGGCGGTGCAGGTGGATCAGGTTTCGACGGAACAGGAAATTGTGATCAAGCCGTTGGAGGGGCCGGTGCCGAAGCCGATCGGGATTGCTGGGGCCACGGTGCTCGGTGACGGTCGGATCGTGGCGATTGCGGACGTTCTGGAGCTGATCGATTTGGCTACGGGAAGGCTGCGGAAGGATACTGGCGGTACGCTTTGGGATGAGGGCGATCGGGCTGCTGCGGAGGCGGAAATCGAGAAGACTGAGCCGACTGTGCTGATTGTCGATGATTCGATTACCGTGCGATCGCTATTGTCGATTACTTTCGAGAAGTCTGGCTATCGTGTGGAAGAAGCTCGCGACGGTAAGGAAGCTTGGGAAAAGATGAAATCTGGTCTGCCTTGCGATATCGTTTTCTGCGATATTGAGATGCCGAGAATGGACGGTTTGGAACTACTTTCTCGGATGCAGAAGGATGCGGTTTTGTGTGAATTGCCGATCGCGATGCTAACTTCTCGCGGTGCTGACAGACACCGCCAAATGGCTTACAGTTTGGGCGCGAAGGGCTATTTCACTAAGCCTTATTTGGAGGAGCAATTGCTTGATGCTGCTTCTCGGATGTTGAAAGGTGAGGTTGTTGGTGCTCCGGTTGGTGTGTAATGTGTAAATCTGCTTTTATCTGCGGTTGAAAAATGGTAATTTGTTAACCGCAGATGAAATTGGATTGATTAAACCGCAGAGGACACAGAGAACGCAGAGAAAGAGAACAGAGAGAGCGATGATTCCCAGGAAGGACGAATTTGATATAATTTATCTGCGTTTATCTGTGTTTATCTGCGGTTGAAAAAGGTACTTGATTGACCGCAGATGAAAATGGAGTGACGCAGATTTAGATCGCGCTTTCGGTTTTGGTGGTAGGCTGGGAATGTGGGGTGTAGCGGAAGGGCGATCGAGGTTATTTATGGATGCTGAAGAACTTTTAGAAAAATATGCAGCAGGACAACGCGACTTTGGGGACGCACAGTTAAGTGGGATAGACCTCAAAGGTGCAGACTTGAGTGAAATAAACCTATACAATGCAAATTTGTCTGGATCTGAGTTGAGTGAGGCAATCTTTACTAAGGCACACCTGGCTGGAGCAAACTTCAGTAGGGCTTCCCTCAGCGGTGCTGATTTGAGTAGGGCAAGCCTCACCTATGCCAACTTGAGTAATACTAAGCTGGACAATGCAAATCTGAGTGATGCCCAATTAAACTCTGTATCGTTAACTAAAGCATCCTTGAAGGAAGCAGACTTAAGTAGAGCCAATCTGAGCGATTCAAATTTGACCAAGGCAAACTTGACAGGAGCAGAATTGAGTCAAGTAAAGTTAGAAGGTTCTAGCCTCCAAGATGCCAACTTTCATAGAGCCAAACTCCGAGGCGTTAATCTGTCTGCATTTAACTTATCAGGCGTTAATCTGGCTGAGGCTGATCTTACGGCAGCCGACTTCACAGGGACAAACTTAAAAAAAGCCTGTCTGGCAGGGACAAATCTCGAAAGAGCTGTTCTTGAAAAAGCAAATTTGATGACAGCCAATTTGGAAGGAGCCAACCTTAAAAAAGCAGACTTGACTGATGCTAAAACCTATAGCTGGAATATCGAAAATGCAGACTTCACTGATGCGATAATGCCAGATGGAGAACTCTACGAGCCAGAAACCTCTGACGCAAAAATCTACCAGCCAGAAACTTCGGAAAAATTATCCCCAAAAGTGACATCTATGACGCGCAAAATTATTCGTACTGACAAAGCACCTGCACCCGTGGGCCCATACAATCAAGCGATCGCCGCGACGGGCACTATGCTGTTTGTAGCTGGGCAAATTGCGATCGATATTAGACTAAACGATATTGTCTACACCGACGATGTGGCAAAACAAACCGAACAAGTTATGGCAAATCTCGAAGCCATTCTCACAGAAGCCGGCGCTACTTGGTTGGATGTGGTAAAAACTACGGTTTTCCTCAAAGATATGAATGATTTTGCCGCCGTGAATGCGGTTTATGCGAAATATTTTGATGCGGAAACTGCACCGGCGCGCGCTTGTGTGGAGGTTTCGCGTTTGCCGAAAGATGTGTTAGTGGAAATTGACTGCATTGCTGTTATTTGATTTCATCTTCTTTTAGATGCCAGACTTATTAAAAAAGTCGGGCATCTGGATATTATGTTTTTTTAATGTTTTTGCAGTTGGGAAACTTGAATCTTCGGCAATTCTTTCCATTCGGGATCAATGGGTGAGTAGCAACAGTAGCATACCGCTAAACAGTCGTATTCAGCATTCGGAATTTCAGGCCTGTACTCCTCTACGCGCGAAACCTCCCAATCTCCCCAGCGAACGTGAGTGCTCGCAGCAGGGGATTTAGGATCTGCACTCTCTTTAAATTGACCAAAGTTTCGCAGGCGATCGCCCGTTTTAGGCAGAGGTTTGTTTGAGTAGTCGTAGTGTTCCGCTAGGATACTCGTGAGAGCACCTGTATGGGAAAGCGATCTATCCTCCCATCCAAGGGAAGAAAGCGATTCTGTTTTGAAAATGATCAACCGTTTTGGCATTAATTTATGCCTCCCTCTAACATACTTTATATTTTATTCAGTCCGCGTAGGCGGACTTCGTTTCTGTAGTTGCGGTTTCAACCGCCGAATGATAAAAGAGATAACTTTATATTTTTTTGAGTCCCCTCTCTGCTGAGACTTCATTTATGTAGTAGCGGTTTCAACCGCAGAGGGTAAAGTGCGCGACTGTATTAACTTCTACAGCCGATCGCACTTTTGTCGATCTGTCGCTGTCGCGCACCCTACTCCTAAATCAATCTGAAACAATCAGATTTAATCTCAATTAGCAATTAGCAATTACTAATCACCAGTTACTAATTAGCAATTAGCAATTACTCTACAAGTAATTACCAATTACCAACCGTAAACTATTTATTCAACGCTTCGCGGGCAGCAACCGCTTCGTCGGGATGAATGTTCAAGCGGGTCAAATTAATTCGACCTTTATTGTCAATTTCTCGCACTTTGACAATCACTTCATCGTTGACAGCTAACTCGTCTTCCACTTTCCCGACGCGGTAGTCTGCTAACTGGGAAATATGAATCATTCCTTCTTTTCCGGGCAAAATTTCCACAAAAGCGCCGATCGGAATAATTCGAGTTACGCGGCCGACATACACATCTCCTGCATTCAACTTGCGCGTCATGCCTTGGACAATGTTGTAAGCCCGCTGAGCTTTTTCGCTGTCGTTGCCAGCAATTGTCACGGTTCCGTCGTCTTCGATGTCAATTTTGACACCGGTTTCTTCGGTGATGGCTTTGATCGTTTTGCCACCCGGCCCAATTACCAAACCAATAAATTCTGGATCGATTTTCAGGGTTAGCAAACGCGGTGCAAACGGCGACATTTCCTTGCGGGGAGTGTCGATGGTTGACAGCATTCTTTCTAAAATGTGCAGTCTGGCCGGTTTGGCTTGGCGGATGGCGGTGGCAATCACATCTAGGGGTAAACCTTTGATTTTCATGTCCATCTGCAAAGCAGTAATCCCGGTGTCGGTACCGGCTACTTTGAAGTCCATGTCGCCTAAAAAGTCTTCAATTGCCTGAATGTCAGTCAAAATTCGGACTTCATCGCCTTCTTTAATTAAGCCCATTGCCGCGCCGCTGACGGGTTGGGATAGGGGAACGCCTGCATCCATTAAGGCTAGCGTTGAGGCGCAAACTGAACCCATTGAGGTGGAACCGTCGGAAGAAAGGATTTCTGAAACTACGCGAATCACGTAGGGGAAATCTTCTTTGGATGGCAAAACGGGCAGTAAAGCGCGTTCTGCGAGGGCTCCGTGACCGATTTCTCGCCTTCCGGGCGATCGCATCGGCTTGGTTTCTCCTACCGAAAACGGCGGGAAATTGTAGTGGTGGAGGTAGCGTTTGTCTTGCTGCGGGTGCAAGTCGTCTCCTAAGTCTTGGGCGTCGCCTGGGGTTCCCAGGGTAGCTGCAGACAAGACTTGGGTTAACCCCCGATTAAACAACGCACAGCCGTGTACTCGCGACGGCAGCACGCCTACGCGACAAGAAACGGGTCGCACCTCGTCTAGCTTGCGGCCGTCTACGCGGACGCCATCTTCGAGGATTTGCTTCCGCATCATTTTTTTGGTAACGTCTTTGAAAACGTTGCCGATCGCCTTGGTGTTGGCGGTGGCGGCTAGTTTTACCGGATCGTCTTCGGCAAGTTCGGCGATCGCAGCTTCGACTTCATTTGCCTTAACTTCGTCCAATGCTGCATTCCGTATTGTTTTGTCTTTTTCAAATCTTGACAAAATGATGCGGATGGGTTCTTGGGCGCGATCGCGAATAAAGTTTTCCAGGGCGGAATCTTGCGAGGGCCGTTCCTCTACCACCAAATCGATGCCCAATTCGGCCATAATTTCGCGCTGGGCTTGAATCAAGTCACAGGCTGCTTCATAGCCGAAGTCGATCGCCTCGATGATATCCTGTTCCGGCAATTGGTTGGCGCCGGCTTCCACCATGATTACTCCGTCAGGAGAACCAGCTACCACGAGATCCAACTCGCCTTCTTTGATTTCGCTGTAGGTGGGGTTGATGATGAAATCGTCTCCTACCAAACCGACTCGTACCGCCGCCATCGGCCCGTAAAACGGCATTTTCGCCAGCAGTATCGCCACCGAAGCCCCCGTCACCGCCAAAACGTCCGGTGGTACTTGTTCGTCCATCGAAACCGTTGTGGCTACAACTTGGATGTCATCTCGCAGCCAGCTTGGAAATAGCGGACGCAGCGGTCGATCGATCAAACGGCCAGTCAAAGTCACTTTTTCTGGGGGACGCCCTTCCCTGCGTAAAAACCCACCGGGAATTTTACCGCCAGCGTAGAGTCTCTCTTCGTAATCCACCAACAGGGGCAGGAAATCAATTCCTTCTCTCCCCTGCGATCGAGTCGCTGTCACTAAAACCGCCGTGTCACCCGACTGAATCAAAACTGCACCGCCTGCTTGAGGCGCTAGTAAACCAATCTTCAGTCTAATATCCCGTCCATCGAAGGATATTGACTTGTCTATCTCTACCATGTAGCACTGCTTCCTTATCTACCACATTCTTTCTCTGTCGGGATCGTAACATTACCACAGGATGTTTGAGAGTCCGACGCCAAAAGACTGGGATAATCGCCTCGCGATCTACTGTCTGCGTCTGGCTTATAAGCATTTATACTCTCGAATTATTTTTTGCACTCAGGGGTCGATTCTCCGGTCGATCGTCCGCTAAACGCCTTCCATAGATGGTAGGATGAATTTTCGTTTGGGAATTGGGACGTTGAAGGCAGAAGGAACAGGGATTTAGTTATCTAGGCCAGGGAATAAGCCGTAAGGTGCTTAGGTTGCACCCTACATACATCTTGCACCATTCTCAAGAACGGGCTCTCCGGCCCGTTCCACATAAAGATAAATTTTCTTGTGGAACAGGCATCTTGCCTGTTCATAAAAGCCTAATTGAGAATGGTGCAATATCTAAGGGATGAGAATTAAATAAAATCCACTTTTCCTGACTGTTGTGGGATGGGCGTCCCGCCCGTCCTTTCTGGGCGGGCGGGACGCCCATCCCACAAGAAAAAAGGGAAATTATTTAATTGACGATCCTAAGTTGCACCCTACATATACAGGTTCTACCTAAGTCCTGTCTGGCTCAAAATATCCTTTGTTAGTTTAAAATTTTATTCATAAATTCCATATAAATGCTGTAGTCAACCTCGCACTTAAATAAAAATATCAGGGGAAAAAACGATGGCAATTTTACACGGCAGTTGGCTACTAGAAAATGAAAAAAATTGCTTATTTATTTGGGGAGAAACTTGGCGAAAAATTGGTGCAATTGAAACCAGGGAATCGGGGATCAATTTACCGCATCCCTTAGCAATGACCGAATCGGAATTTAAGACTTTCCTAAATTCCTTGCAGCAGTCGGGAAAACTGGATTGGCAATTACCGGAAACCGCAGAAACTCCCCCGGAAAAAAGCAAAAAAACTAGGCGATCGCCCAAAAGCCCAAACGCAGAAATTCCCACCCAAGACTCCTCAATTCAAAAGGAAATTCGGGCGATCGCACTTCCCACCCAAATCTCAGAATCGAACGCAAATCTGATGCCGCAGCACTCAGCAGCAGCACTTGAGGAACCTGCCCAAACCGAGGAAATTTACCTTTATCCCTGGCAAGTCGAGGGTTTTTGTCTCAACCCTCAAGCAGCTTTTGTTTTCTTGCAATCACTACCGCTTAACAGCACGGAACCAGACTCTTTTGTCGGCTCAGATTTGCGTTTTTGGTCTCATATAGCTAGGTGGAGTTTGGATTTGTTGGCAAGATGCAAATTTTTGCCGGGATTGGAGAAACAGTCCGACGGTTCTGCTATTGCCAAATGGCAACCGCTGTTAGATAGTTCTACAGATACACTCCGCCTCGCCACTTTTGTCAAGCAAATGCCGACGGCTTGCAGAACATATCAATCGAAGGAAGAAGGCACGACACGGATTTTGACACGGATACACGGATTAAGGATCGATGAGCGTGACTCAGATGTTGAAGTCAGAGGGAAGAAGGCAGAAGAAGGGAGTCAATTGCCTTTAGCGGTGGATTTGCCGATGGGGGCGGAGGAATTGGTGTTAGGGTTTTTGAGCAGTATTGTAGATAGTCAAGTGCGATCTGCTGGTAGCTCTACTTTAGACATCAAAGCAGTTTCTCCTGTGCGCGACTGGCTGCAAGCTTTGCAGCAGGAATCTGGGAGAGTTCAAGTAGAAACAGCAGCATTGGAAAACTTGGCAACCAAGCTGAGTGCTTGGACTGCACCGCTGCAAAATCAATTATCTCAACAAAGTCAATTTCGCACTTGCTTTCAACTCATACCGCCGTCTCCTGGTAAAGCCAACTGGAATTTAAATTATTGCTTGCAAGCAGCAGATGAAAACGAATTTTTGGTAGACGCGACAACTGTTTGGAACAACTCTGTCGAGCGTTTGGCTTATGCGGGGCGGACAATAGAATTGCCTCAAGAAACTTTGCTTAGCGGCTTGGGTTTAGCCTCGAAACTTTATCCGTTAATTGAACCGAGTTTGCAAGCACAGCGGCCTCAATCTTGCCAATTAAATCCGCTGCAAGCATACGAGTTTATTAAGTCTGTAGCTTGGCGGTTTGCTGATAGCGGGTTGGGCGTAGTTTTGCCGCCGAGTTTGACAAAGACAGATGGTTGGGCGAGTCGTTTGGGTTTGAGCATTCAAGCGGAAACTCCGAAAGTGACTCCGGGCAAGGGGGGGTTGGGATTGCAAAGTCTGCTAAATTTTAAGTGGGAATTGACGATCGGCGGACAGCGCCTTTCTAAGGCAGAATTTGACAGATTGATTGCGTTGAATTCGCCTTTGGTGGAAATTAACGGCGAGTGGGTGGAGTTGCGCGCGCCGGATGTGAGGGCTGCTCAAACTTTTTTTGCCAGCCGCAAAGAGCAAATGACTCTTTCTTTGGAGGATGCTTTGCGTTTGGCGTCGGGCGATTCTCAGACGATCGAGAAATTGCCTGTGGTGAATTTTGAGGCGACGGGTCAACTTCAGGAATTGTTGAATACTTTGAGCGATAATCAAGCGGTAAGTGCGATCGCAACTCCGGCTAGTTTCCGAGGACAATTGCGGCCTTATCAAGCGCTAGGAGCAGGCTGGTTAGCATTCTTAGAACGCTGGGGTTTGGGTGCTTGTCTCGCGGACGATATGGGTTTGGGCAAGACCATCGAGCTAATTGCTTTCCTCGTGCACTTACAAGAACAAAATTCTCTAGAAGCGCCAACCTTACTGGTTTGTCCGACATCAGTATTGGGCAATTGGGAGCGGGAAGTCAAGAAATTTGGCCCGACGCTGAAAGTGTTAGTTCACCACGGAGACAAACGCGCTAAAGGCAAAGCATTTGCGACGGCAATTAAGGGAAAGGATTTAATAGTTACCAGTTACGCCTTGGTGTTTCGCGATGCGAAAGAATTTCAAGGCATTAAGTGGCAAGGATTGGTTTTGGATGAAGCGCAAAATATTAAAAATTCTGAGGCGAAGCAGTCGCAAGTGGTGCGACAAATCGAGACATCTTTTAGAATTGCGCTGACGGGAACTCCGGTGGAAAATAGACTGCAAGAATTGTGGTCTATTTTGGAGTTTCTCAATCCTGGTTATTTGGGGCCACGCAATTTCTTTCAGCGCCGATTTGCAATTCCGATCGAGAAATACGGCGATCGAGAATCATTGCAGACTTTGCGATCGCTCGTTCGGCCTTTCATTCTCCGCCGCCTGAAAACTGACAAAGAAATCATCCAAGATTTGCCCGAAAAACAGGAGATGACTGTATTTTGTGGGCTGGCAAATCAACAGGCGATATTATATCAGAAAATAGTCGAAGAGTCAATAGCTGAATTAGAGTCAGCCGAAGGCATTCAGCGCCGGGGAATGATTCTGGCTTTGCTGGTAAAACTCAAGCAACTTTGCAACCATCCGGCTCTTGTGAAAGCAGAAGCTAAGCCGAAAGAATTGGAGATTAAGAGTCAGGAATCGGGGAAATTGCAGCGGTTGGTGGAAATGTTAGAAGAGGTGCTCGCTGAGGGCGATCGGGCTTTAATTTTTACTCAATTTGCCGAATGGGGAAAACTCCTGAAACCACATCTAGAACAGCATTTAGGGCGGGAAGTTTTGTTCTTGTACGGAGGAATTCGGCAACAGCAGCGGGAAGAAATGATCGATCGCTTCCAGCACGATCCCCAAGGCCCACCGATTATGATTTTATCTTTAAAAGCAGGCGGCACAGGTTTGAACTTAACCAGAGCAACCCACGTTTTTCACTATGATAGATGGTGGAATCCCGCCGTTGAAAATCAGGCAACTGACCGCGTATTTCGCATCGGTCAAACTCGCAATGTACAAGTGCATAAATTTGTGTGCACTGGTACGTTAGAGGAGAAAATACACGATATGATCGAAAGTAAGAAAGCTCTAGCCGAACAAGTAGTCAGCGCCGGCGAAAACTGGCTCACCGAGCTAGATACAGACCAACTTCGCAATTTACTAATTCTCGATCGCAATGCTATCATAGAAACCGAAGAAGAATAATATGATTAATTAGCAATTCCCAACAGCACGACACGGATGTCACGGATACACGGATAGCTGTTTTTTCCTTTGTGACCGAAAGCATCCAGGATACCCGCCACGTGATTCATCCGTCCAGAAATAAAAAACCTGTATCCGATAAAGGAGCCCCGAATTTATCTCGCGCAAGTCAATGCTTCAATTCTAAAATCTAAAATCTAAAATCTAAAATCGATTGACTCCAGTATCCCAATTACCTGTTTGGCCAATGCCCGATGCCCAATTCCCAATTCCCGATTGAAGCCAGAAGGAAGAAGGAAGAGGGGAAGAGAAGGAGATAGGGAAAATTCCCTGTTTGGCCAATGCCCGGTTCCCAATTCCCAATTCCCTGTTTGGCCGATTCCCGATTCCCAATTCCCAATTCCCGATTCCCAAATCTAAAATCTAAAATCTAAAATCTAAAATCGAATGATTGACAGAGAATGGTGGACACAACAGTGGTTAGATTTAATCAATACCTACCGCTTCAAAAAGCGGTTAGAACGTGGCTGGCAATATGCGCGTGAAGGTAAAGTTCTCAGCATTAAATTTCCCAATCAAGAAGTAATTGCCATAGTTCAAGGAACTGATCCAAAACCATATCAAGTTTCTTTAGGTCTCGACACCTTAAGCGATGAAGATTGGGATTATGTGATTGAAAATATGTCGCAAAGAGCAGTTTTTTCAGCTAAACTCTTAGCAGGAGAAATGCCGCACAATATTGAAGATGTATTTGCGGCCGCCGGCAAAACGCTATTTCCGTTAAGTTTATCTGATATTCGATCGCGCTGTAGCTGTCCTGACCCGAAAAACCCTTGCAAACACATCAGTGCAGTATACTACTTATTGGGCGATCGCTTCGGCGAAGACCCTTTCGTACTGTTTCAACTGCGCGGAAGAACTAAAGAGCAAATATTGACCGCACTCCGCCAAAGACGGGGTAAGGAAGGAGAGGAAAATACCCAGCTAAACAAGGGTGAAAATTCCCCTACTGCGAATTCTAAATTGCCGAAGGTCGATCGCTTTTGGGAATACAACCAGCAGCTAGAATCATCTTTAGTAGTCATTGTACCGCCGCCCAGCAGCGAAACAGTATTAGATATCTTAGGCCCAATCCCCCTCGCCACCGACGGAAAAGGAACCGCTAGCAAATCCTCGCCCGCATCAGACGCCCTGAAGCAGCATTTTAGCAAAATCTACCAAGCAGTTAGCCAGCAAGCAGTTTTAGCAGCACTGAAACGGGGCGAAGGAGATTAACCTAATTTACTCACACAGATGATAATAGGGAATATGGCTGATAACAAATCAGGCTTTAATACCCATTTTATTCTTTAGTTTCTCTCTGCTGGAACGATAGTTTTTGTAGGATTGGTTTCAACTCACATCTTGCATCATTCTCAAGAACAGGCTTTTCGGCCTGTTCCACAAAAGATAAATTTTCTTGTGGAACAGGCCGGAAAGCCTGTTCATAAAAAGCTGATTGATAATGGTGCAATATCTCAGTTTCAAGCGACGAGTCTTACTTTTTGCAGTTTCAGTTTACACTTCCCGCAAATTACTCATAATCTCTATCAATTCCTGGGGGCGTTTAATAAAAAAATCGGGATTGTGTGCCACCAAAGCCTCCTGAGAATTAAAACCCCAACCTACAGCAATTACCTTAATTCCGGTTTTTCGAGCAGCTTCTATATCTCTAATCTCATCTCCCACGTAAACGACTTGTTTAGGATTTATATGTTCTCTTTTTAGCCAGCTATTAATAACTTTATGTTTGCCAAAAGTTGAACCAGAGTAAATAAATGTAAAAGTGTCTGGCAAACCATTTTTTTCCAGCGATGCCAAGACGTTTTCTCGGGAATTAGATGTGATTATTCCCAGTTGAAATCCCTGTTTTTTTAAATCTAGTAAAACTTCTTTAATTCCCGGAAATAACTGAATATTGGGAATTTCGCTGCGTAACTCTGCTTTCAACATTCTAATCAACAGCGGGAATTTGAAGATAGAAATGCCAGAATACTGAAGGAGTTGCCAAGAAGTTAAATTGCTCAGTTGAGCGATTTGGTCTTTGGTGGCCGACTTAAAGCCTAATTCTACTGACAAACGGTTGGTGATGCTCAGAAGAATATCGATTGTATCTGCTAAAGTACCGTCAAAATCAAAAATAATTACTTGGGTCATTGGACAATAGCAAATAAGGAACGGAGGCTCATACAATTTTAGATTTTAGATTTTAGATTTTAGATTTTAGATGGGGAATGACTTACGGCAGAATGTATTGTCTCTTGGCGAGCCGTAAACACCCTAGGGTTATTATGTATAGGGTAAAGTGCCTCCTAAGCACGAAATTCTCAACTTTTAAGGGTTAATTTGATTTGCTCTTGCATTTCGCCGCAGCATTTCGGGTTTAATGCGCCGCAGCGCCGAAGCTGTAAATCTGCGGTTCCATTCCTCGTCGGAAATGTCGGCTAATTCTGCAAGTGTCGGCGCTATATTTTCAGGATAAGGCTCAAAGTCTGCCACATCAGTTGGTTTAGCAAATCGCTGATTCCAAGGACAAACATCCTGACAAATATCGCAACCTGCTACCCAGCCTTGTAAATTAGATGCAATTTCGTCGGGCAATTTTTCGGCTCGATTCTCGATCGTGTGATAAGCTATACATCGATCGGCATTAACCACAAAAGGCTCAGTAATCGCCCCCGTCGGACACGCCTCAATGCAGCGAGTACAAGTACCGCAATGTTCCGTATGGGACTCATCGGGCGCTAACTCCAAATTAGTCAAGATTTCGCCTAAAAACACCCAAGAACCGTATTCGCGCGAAATTACATTACCATTTTTGGCAATCCAGCCAATCCCGGCACGCTGCGCCCACATTTTATCCTGAATCGGCCCGGTATCAGCATAATACCGCGCTTCAATTCCCTCGCCTTGCGATCGCACCCAATTTGCCAAAACCTTCAGTTTTTTGTGCAAAATTCTATGGTAATCCCGCCCCCAACCGTAGCGAGAGATTTTAGCATATTCGACCGCTGCATCGTCCCCCTCCTCCCACAGGGGATTTTGGGGGCGTTGGTGAGCCGTGTAGTAGTTTATGGCGACACATATTAAGGACTGCACCTCTGGCATTATTAATCGAATATCCTGCCGCTTTGGGTTTGCCATCCATGCCATATCCGCCTGATAACCCTTGTCCAGCCAAGCTTGCAATCTTTGTTTTTCTAGATCTAAATCCGTGTCTGTTGAGGCTATCCCGACTTTGTGAAATCCCAACTCAAGGGCTTTTTGCTTAATGCGATCGCTATTAATTGATTTTTTCATCGGGTAAGGAACAATAGCACAAATTGCGCTATAAGTCTAGTAATTTTCAGATTAATTTGGGGACATAATTGATAATACTTCCACAATCTTTATATTTATAAATTTGAACTCTCAAATGTCAAAACTGTCACATAATTTAATTAAGGGAGAATTCGATTCGCAAATTCAAGTACGCAAGTAAAACCGACAGCGAATCCCACAGCATACATATGGCAGTTAGTATCCAATCAGCTCAATCTATCTTCTCGAACACCGAGATTGCGAGCGTTGTTCCGGCTACCACCGAAGCATTTTACAAACTCAGCGTTGAAGACCAACTAGCCTTGCTCTGGTATGCCTACACCGAAATGGGCGTTTCCATCACCGCAGCCGCTCCCGGAGTAGCCAGCATGGCGCTTGTTGAAGGCATCCTGAGCGAAATCAAGCAAATGTCGCCGGCTGCTCAAAGCAAAACCATGTTTGACCTAGCCAGCAACGCCGACACAACAATTGGCCGGATTTACACTTCTTTGCGCGTCAACACCAAACTCGGTTTCTGGTACGAGTTGGGACAGTTGATGAAACAGGGCGTTGTGGCTCCGATCCCCGCTGGCTATCAAATGTCTCCCGAAGCCACCACAGTTCTCGAAACCATCAAGAAACTAGATCCCGGCCAGCAAATTACCGTACTTCGCAACACCGTAGTTCACATGGGCTACGACCCCGATTTCAGCCAAGAGTACGGCAAACGCTCAGCCCCCCGCAGCACTCCCACCGCTCCAGAAGAGCGGGTGAAAACCCAAATTGAGGGTATCAGCGAGCAGACTGTCCTCAGCTACATCGACTACATGAACGCCTTCGACTTCACCCCAGCCGTCGGTTTATTTGCCGAAGAAGGTGCCCTGCAACCACCTTTCCAAAAGCCGATCGTCGGTCGCGACGCTATCCTCAACTATATGCGGGAAGAGTGCATCGGACTGAAAATGATGCCCCAGCAAGGCGTATCGGAACCCGCAGAAGATGGCTACCGCCAAGTGAAAGTCACTGGCAAAGTCGAAACTCCCTGGTTCGGCGCGAATGTGGGAATGAACATTGCGTGGCGGTTTATGCTCGATCCCCAAGGTCAAATTTTCTTTGTGGCGATCGACTTGTTGGCATCTCCTAAAGAATTGCTCAATTTGATGCGTAAATAGAATATTCGGGTTCGGTCTGTCAAACAGACTTGGCCAGAAACCCAGATGCCGTCAGGTGTCTGGGTTTCTATGATTTTATATATATAATTTGAAATTTTAGATTCAAGAATTGAAGGATGGGAAATGACTTATGGTATTAGGGTTTGCAGCTTGGCTACACTTGCATTTTTTGAAAGTAGTATTGATTTGGGTGGCTCCCAAAGCTGCGATCGACGCTCTCCGGTTCCTCCTTTTTTCGGAGAATTATTTTCCTAGCCCTACTTATATCTTTTGAGGGATTTGCTGCGACAAAGAGAATGATTACAGTATACTCATTCATCTAAAATCACTTGTTTTATGACCGCAACAACTCGACCTATTTTAACTACCTCTATAAAGATTGCAGGCATCACAAACCCAACGGTACAGCGATATTTTGAAACTTTAAACGCGGGCGATTTTGACGCGACGGCTAATTTATTTGCCCATGATGGGGTTCTGCACGCGCCGTTTGAAGATCCAATTATCGGCAGCATCTCGATCGCCACTTATCTCAAAAAAGAAGCGCGAGGAATGCAGCTAGAACCCCAGAAAGGTGTCAGCCAAATTTTAGAAGATGGCCAAGTAGAAGTTCAGGTCAGCGGCCGGGTGCAAACTTCCGCATTTGGTGTTAATGTCGGATGGCTGTTCTTGCTCAATTCTGACAAAAAAATCCTTTCAGTCACGGTCAAACTGTTAGCTTCTCCCCAAGAGTTGCTAAATCTCCGGTCACAAAAGAAATGAGATGTTTGATAAGGTGTTTAACATTTAAATTGTCTATTTTGGTTTGACCTGTCGATCGCAAGTAATAGCTAAAATCGTGCGATCGACAGGTAAATCGGCTATTTATCGCCAGCATGAGGCAGAAACCGGGTTTTTTACCCAAATCTCTGGTGAAGCGTCGCTAACTGTTCAAAAACCCGGTTTCTTGGGTCTTTGTGCGATCGGGACTTTACCCCTAAAATCTTACAGTCTCAAGCGAGAGGGACGATACTGCACTAAAAATTGGCTGTCACCGCAGCGCGTGCGACAGACAGCCAAAGCGAGTCTAAAAGTGCATTGTCAATCACTAATCACTCAGGACTAATGACTAATGACTAACGACTAATTAAGATTTTTCCGGCAAACTCGCTTCCAACTTGAGACAGTTGCGACCGTCTATTTGCAAAGTGTAGTCCACCCGATCCATAAGTCTGCTCATAATCAGCCAGCCGTAGCCGCTTTCCTGTTTAGCTTCCGGCCTCGGGGGATTGTAAGTATCCATTTCGTAACCTTTACCGTAATCCCAAATTTCTAAACCAATATCCCTATTTTTTAAATTCAAGCGAATTAACACGGGCAAATTGGGTTGATCTTTGTGAGCATGGCGGATCACGTTAGAATAGGCTTCTGCTAACACCAAGCGCAAACGATTCGACTGACGCGGCCAATCGACGTGCTCTCCTAGCTCTACTTCTAAACTGCTCAGCAACCAATTTTCAACAATTGTTAAAAACCGCAAGTCGCTTGGCACATGAAGCTCAGTATTCATAAAAAAATCCCGTAAGTTTGAAAACCCTGTGTCTTCCAGGTATGAAATACGACGCGCCGAATGGATTCGGCCTCAATACTTGTCGCTAATCGGGGGATAGGAGCCTTTTCTGTTTAAAAATCAGGCATTCGTCATTCGGTAGAAGGCAGAAGTTAAGAGTATAGTTGAAAACTTTTGTTATGGGCCTAAAGCCCCTTAACAATTGATAATTATACCGAGACTGCAAGCAGCGAGGTATAAAAAATCTGTGTTTCAATCCTTAGCTTTTAAGCGTTGGTTTTTTCTGACGAATGCCTTCTACCTTAACCCTTTACAGGTATTTAATCCCCCAGGAAAGCGATTCAGGAAACTAGCTGCGCCATCGCCGGCTAGGTTTTTTACTGTTGACGATAACGCCGTCCTTTGCAGGACTACTCTATGGGCCGTCAACAAGCAGGGCTTAAGTTTTTTCGGCTTTCACCCCCGACTATGCGTCGGGAGTCGCTGACAGATTCAAAGAACCTCCAGAGAGAGTATGGTTTGGTCGTCTTCCTGAACGGGATTGTCGGCTCGGATGTGAGCCAACAAATTATCCAAGTTGAAAGAACCAGGTTCCTGAATCAAGAGTTGCCAAAGCCCTTCTTGTTGTAGCATAGAACGGGTTGGTACACCCCCTGCGACCGCTTGACTTGTCACGCTAGCTTCAGTAATCCCGTCACTCGTCAGCAGAAATACATCTCCTGACTTTAATTCGATCGTACCTGCTTTGCCTCTCCAAACTGGTAGTATCCCCAAGGGAATGCCACGAGCTTTCAGGAAATTCGGCTCGGCTGGCGTTTTACCGCTAGCGGCTTGAGCTTTCACCTCCGAGTGAGACCAAACAATCGGGTAAATGTGACCGGCATTAGCAAAGGCGAGGTGTCCCGTTGACGGAGTGTAACGAGCTACAACCATTGTAATAAAATGGTTGTTGCCGATCAGGTCGTCAGACATACTGCTATTCATGTTCTGCATAACTCGATCGGGCTCTGGAGAAACTTCTTGGGAAAGTTCCCGCCGCATCACCGAAATCGCGCTAGCCATAAATAGAGCAGCCGGAACTCCCTTACCCGAAACATCTCCCACCGCTATCCAAATATCCCCTTGGGAGTGGACGTAGACTTCAAAAAAGTCCCCACCAACTTCCCGCGCGGGATAACAGCAAGCTTGCACCCTGACAGTTTCAAAATCCGGCCAACTTTGGCGCAACAAGTTTGTTTGGATTTGGCGAGCCACTTCCAACTCGTTTTGCATCTGCTTGGCTAAATCCAGAGTGCGCTGGTATAGCTTAGCTTGAGACAGTGCCAGAGCAGCTTGAGCTGCTACACCTTCTATTAACTCTATCTCTTCTGCCGACCAAGGGTTAGTGCCACCAATCTGGGACAAAGCCAGTACCGCCAGCAATTCTTGCTGGTAAGTCAGGGGCACGGCAATCTCAACCGAGTTACCATTCCCCCCACTGTTGGAGTTCACTTGAGTTTGGCGGGTGGCTACAGCTTGAACCAGCAAATTTTCATCAAAAGAAAAGCTACTGACTTCAGAGGTTTGGGCTTGGTAGGGGAAGGTACTGGGCAATAGTCGATCGGCTTCTACCGGCCGCAGCATACAATAGTTGGCTTCAAAAGTTTGACCTACGGTTTGAACAATAGTTTGTACCATACTAGAGTAATCTAGCGACCCGCGAATCACGCTCATTACCTCATTGAACAGAGATTCCTTGCGTAAAGCGCGGCGCAATGCAACGCTGCGCTGCTTGTAGTATTTGTAAGTATCTGAGGCTTGATTGATCACCAATTTGAGTTCTTCTGGATTCCACGGTTTGGTGATGTATTTGAAAACTTGACCTGAGTTGATGGCCTCAACCAAATCTTCAACATCGGTGTATCCCGTTAGCAGAATCCGAATCGTATCGGGAAATCGCTCGACTGTTTTCCCCAAAAACTCGGTGCCATTCATTTCTGGCATCCGCTGGTCAGATATAATCACCGCCATCTCGCCCTGTTCGTCTAGAACTTCCAGGGCGCTGAGGGCGCTATCTGCTTTGTAAACCTGAAAGTCGCGTCGAAACGTCCGGTACAATAAATCCAAGTTGTCGGGTTCGTCATCGACTACCATCAGTTTCAGCTTGCTTCCATCTCCCCGACTCATCTTTCTTCCCCCTTGAAAACCCCCACCATAGCTGTAATCAGCAAGGTGGCGGGAGGAAAAGGGGGGCTGGATATATGCAACATATCAGTTACGTCAAGTTGAGTTAAAGAAACCCGTTTTACCTCAAGGTGAGCATTCCTTTCGCACCATCTGTTCGCACAGATGAGAGGCTTTCGATACTGTAACCCGCCTCGGTAGGCCGCTTCAATAGGGAAAATTCCCGAGTCAGCTTTCACGCTGTGATACGAGCAATGACCTTGTTAGCAGTCGGTACTTTTCTAAACACACCAGCATTCAAAACGGCTAATTAATGCTCTGATTGCAGAGTTCTTAACTAGCTGGGCACTGTCCTCGGTGTGAATTTTAACACTTACTACTAACGCAGGTATTGCTACCTAAGTCTGGTCAACACCGGCTGTATTTCAAGCCCCACTGTACCCGGAGGGTTAGTGGTGGGTTGTTGGCGCTATTCCCTA
The DNA here is from genome assembly GCF_036702415.1 of Microcoleus sp. D3_18a_C4. Lineage (NCBI taxonomy): Bacteria > Bacillati > Cyanobacteriota > Cyanophyceae > Oscillatoriales > Microcoleaceae > Microcoleus > Microcoleus sp. D3_18a_C4. The sequence continues at coordinate 41,235 of NZ_JAUBTI010000033.1, forward strand.
CATCTTTGCCGAATCGCACTTGATTGCTGCATTCAAGTCCCCCTAATCTCTGAACTTTTTGCAGCAAGCATATTACTACGACTGCCGAATCAAGTTAATCTTTCTGCCAGTCTGAGCTTAGCAGAACGAGAGCGGGGATTTCTAGCGACTTCTTCGGATTGCGGCACGATCGGCTTTTTTGTCAGTACCTGCAAATTGGGTGTTCCTCTGAGTTGGTGCTTGACTGGTCGGTCTTCGAGACTGTGAAATGTAATGATTCCGATTCTCCCACCGGGTTTTAACCACCGTGGGGCAAGGTTTAGGAAAGTTTCTAAAGACGCTAGTTCGGAGTTGACGGCTATCCTTAAAGCTTGGAAAGTACGGGTGGCCGGATGGATTCTGCCGTTGCGCTGCTTGGGGGGGAAGCTGGAGGCGATCGCCCCTGCAAGTTCTGTTGTAGTTTGAAAAGGACGGCTTTGCACAATCCGCCTCGCGATGCGCCGCGACAGTCGCTCCTCGCCGTACTTGTAAATAATATCTGCTAGTTTAACTTCTTCCCAGTGGTTGATAATCTCTTCTGCCGTCAAAGATTGCTGCTGGTTCATACGCATATCTAGTTGAGCTGGGTGGCGAAAACTAAATCCCCGTTCCGGTGTATCGAACTGAGCAGAGCTGACGCCCAAGTCTGCTATGATACCATCAAATTCGGCCTCTGGGGACTGATATTCAGCAAAGTTGCCGTGCCAAAACTCAACGGGCGAGTTGGCAAATCGGGCTTGGCAAAAACGGATGGCTTGTTCGTCGCGGTCGATCGCCACCACTGTAACATCTGGCGCCGCCGCTAAAATCAAACTCGTGTGTCCGCCGCCCCCAAGCGTCGCGTCCAAATAGCGGCCGCCTGGACGCACAGCCAAACCCGCAATTAACTCGCTTCCCAAAACTGGAACGTGATAGGTGTCAATACTGACATCCGATCCAAGGGTCTCCTTCTCAGAGAGCTCGATATCCTTCATAATCATAAAAGCCAAACAAAAATCAACAATAGCTAGTAATCATTAATTCATTTAATTATGTCAAGAATTGAGACTAGAACCGAACCGATGGTGCTCAACATGGGGCCGCACCACCCATCCATGCACGGGGTACTCCGGCTAATCGTCACCCTAGACGGGGAAGATGTGGTGGACTGCGAGCCTGTTTTGGGCTATCTGCACCGGGGGATGGAAAAAATCGCCGAAAACCGCACCAACGTGATGTACGTGCCCTACGTGAGCCGCTGGGACTACGCTGCGGGGATGTTTAACGAAGCGGTGACAGTGAATGCACCGGAAAAGTTGGCAAATATTGCTGTCCCCAAACGGGCTAGTTATATTCGGGTAATCATGCTGGAGTTGAACCGGATTGCTAACCACTTGATGTGGGTAGGGCCGTTTTTGGCGGACGTGGGCGCGCAAACTCCTTTTTTCTATACTATGCGCGATCGCGAACCAATTCTCGACTTGTGGGAAGCAGCGACCGGTTATCGCATGGTTAATAATAACTATTTCCGCATTGGCGGAGTAGCCGCCGATTTGCCCTACGGTTGGGTAGATAAGTGCCAAGATTTCTGCGATTATTTCGTTCCCAAAATTGACGAGTACGAACGTTTAATTACCAACAATCCAATCTTCCGCCGCCGGATTGAAGGGCTGGGTACTATTTCTCGCAACGAAGCGATTAACTGGGGACTTTCCGGCCCCATGTTGCGCGGTTCCGGCGTAAATTGGGATTTGCGGAAAGTTGACCATTACGAATGTTATGACGACTTCGACTGGGAAGTTTGTACCGAAGCTGCTGGCGATTGTTTAGCCCGGTATTTAGTACGGATTCGGGAGATGCGCGAGTCGGTTAAGATTATCAATCAAGCCTTGAAAGGACTCCCCGGCGGCCCTTACGAGAATTTAGAAGCGAAGCGCTTAGAAAGCGGGCCAAAATCTGAATGGAATGGTTTTGACTATCAGTTTATTGGCAAAAAAGTGGCGCCGACTTTTAAGATTCCCAAGGGCGAACATTATGTCCGCGTTGAAAGCGGCAAGGGTGAGCTGGGGATTTATATTATCGGGGATGATACTGTGTTTCCTTGGCGCTGGAAGATTCGGGCTGCGGATTTTAATAATTTGCAGATTTTGCCTCACATTGTGCGCGGCGTGAAGATTGCCGATTTGGTGGCAATTTTGGGGAGTATCGACATTATTATGGGCTCGGTTGATAGGTAGGTTTTGTCGGTTTTTATCTAAGAAATTAACCCGGTTTTTTTAGGGAACCGGGTTGATTTTTTTGAACCGCAGATAAACGCGGATAAACGCCGATCGATCTCGATTAATATTGCTCTTAACGTCGCTAAAATGTACCTTATTTCTCTCTTCTCTCTTCCTCTGTGCCCTCTGCGCCCTCTGCGGTTAATAAAAAAAATCTCTCCTTCACAAATGAAATAACATCAACTTTAATTCGATAAATTATGAAAGTTCAGCAATCAGATATCAATGACAGCAACCCGGAACTCTGCGCTTTAATCTGCGAAAGAATTGCCGCCAGTCCCCAGCAGCGTATTACTTTTGCTGAATATATGGATTTGGCATTATATCATCCGCAGCACGGTTATTACAATAGCGATCGCCCGTCGATCGGCAAACAAGGCGATTTTATCACGTCGTCTCATTGGGGTGCTGATTTTGCGGAGGTTTTGGCGGATCAGTTTGTGGAAATGTGGGAAATTCTCGCCAAACCTCAAAACTTCGCGATCGTAGAAATGGGCGCTGGGCGGGGAAATTTTGCCGAAAATGTGCTGCAATATCTGCAACGGCAACATCCCGATTTCTTTCATATTTTAGAATACATTATTATTGAACTTTCCCCTGGGCTCCAAGCGGAACAGCGGCAAACTTTAGCCGATATTAAGTGTGTTAAGTGGTGTAAGTGGGATGAGATAGTTAATAATTCAATTGTCGGTTGTTTCTTTTCTAACGAGTTAGTGGATGCTTTGCCAGTGCATCAATTTATTCTGGAAGAAGGGCAAGTTAGGGAGATTTATGTTGCCGCAGAAACCCCAAAAAATGAACAAGAAGAGATAAATTTTGTTGAAGTAATTGGCGAAGTTTCCACCCCTAAAATTGCCGAATATTTGGATTTGGTAAGCATCGATTTGTCGGCGAGTGCTTATGGGGATGGTTATCGCAGTGAAGTAAATTTGGCGGCTTTGGACTGGATGAGTACAGTTGCTCAAAAGTTGCAGCGGGGATATTTGTTAACTATTGATTACGGCCATCCGGCGCACCGCTATTACAATCCGAGGCGCAGGGAGGGGACGCTACAGTGTTATTATCGCCACCGATATCACAATAATCCTTATATTAATGTGGGGCGGCAGGATTTAACGGCTCATGTTAATTTTACGGCGTTGGAAAGGCAGGGTGAATTGTGCGGTTTGGATGTGGTAGGGTTTACTCAGCAGGCTTTGTTTTTGATGGCGTTGGGTTTGGGCGATCGTATTGCTTCTCTATCAACAAATGATGCGGAAGTATTGGATGTGGCAACGTTTTTGCGGCGACGGGAGGCTTTGCATCAGTTAATCGATCCGATGGGTTTGGGGGGTTTTGGGGTTTTGGTGCAGTGTAAAGGGTTGAGGGAGGAGGAGAAGGGGAGAATTTTGAAGGGTTTGATGGTGCCTGATTGATTATTCCAAATTGATTATTAACTAATTTAATAGTTGAGATTTTTGGAACCGCAGATGAACGCTGATTAACGCTGATGTAATTTTGATTGATTCTGTATCCACCCAAATTATTGTCATGCAACCAATACCGGATGATTGAGTTTGCGCGAAGCATACAAAAGAGATGCTTTCAGATCGTCTGCTTCAAGATCGGGCATTTATTCTAGTATTTGTTCCGCACTCAAACCAGCCACAAATAAGTCCAGTACGTCTGATACCCGAATTCTCATGCCACGAATGCAAGGGCGACCGCCACACTGTCTAGGATTAACCGTGATTCTGGCGAATAGATATGACATTAAAGTTAGCTCCTACAACGCTTAGTTATAGTATGAATGAGTGCGCTCGTAATTGTCAATAACTGGATTCCCATGATTATTAACTAATTAAGCTGTACCAATTACTTTGGTCATCACTTAAGCGCACTGACTCAACGGCGGAAAATCCCATTTCCCTGAATATAAAGTAGATGGTAGCTTTAAACAATAGGCAGCAGGAACCACCTCGATCAACCACCAATTAAACATATCTCGTTGAGCCGCAGCAAAACCAGAAATAGCATCTCCGGTAATGGCATCATACAAAATATCCAAGATGGCATTATAAGCTGTTTTCGTGTTGAGTGTTTGCAGCAACCCATAGAAAATATTATAAGCTTCGTCAGTAGCTTGATATTTTCCAATTTTGTCGATATGAGGAAACAATGTGTCAGCCCAAGTTTCGGGAATTTCACCGCCATCTTTTAGCCAACAAGATATAATTCCTTCAACGATATCAGCCTTGTGTTCTTCAGGAAAGTAATGTTTAATGGTCGGTTTAGCTGCTAATGCTATTCCATAAGCCATATAGACGTATCGCTGATGAGATATTGCATCATTAGGCATTCCAAAGGCCGTCATTACTTGTACAAAAGCTTCTTCTACATCGCTGTTTCCGCCTCTTTCGTATAAATCGTCATATTTTCTATCCCAAACCGTGCGAAGTGTTTGCTGTAATTGCTCAGGAATATCTGAGTTGCTGGGCAATTTAAAATCGGTGTAGTGACCTAGAGCAAACTTTATCATTGACTTTCCCTCCTTATGTATTTTCCTTGATCGTCAACTAATATCAAGCTAGTTTTAAGATTAATATCACTTCCATTCTACCTTACCCAGAGAAGCCAGTAAAGCCTTCCTTGGCTCTACTGGCTTTTGATCCTATATTTCTACGGATATGGCTCCTCGTAGAAGATAATCACTTCAATGTTGGGGAACCACCTAGCAAAGTCTTCATTGCAGGTAGTGTAGCAGCCAGAACACATATTCCGGCGCGTGTAAAGGTAAAGCCTTCCTGTCGCCTCCGAAGGTACACTATCTCGTTCCAACTCTGCTGCAAGTGCATTGAAGAGCTTGTACTCAGCGTGTTTTTCGTTATAATTATTATTGAATGATGCTCTGTCAATCCTTGGTTCAAACAGCAACTTTGGCCCATTGTTTTCACCTGGAATATTCAGAGGCTTTTTCTTGCTAGTAGCTTCTTCTCTATAAACTCTACCGGTTGGGAGTTCTAGTTTGGCAACAGCAACATTACCAGAGTCGTTTTTAATATAAGTCGATCGAACTTCTTGAGCCTTAGTTCGCAGTTCCTCTACGATATCCGCATGGCACTCAGGGATGCCTTCGGGATACTTGTAAGGAGGTGTCTTTCTAGAGGGGTTTCCTGTAGTTAAGTTTTTGTTCACGGGAGAAATAAGTAATTTTACTGGAGGCATCGATAAATAAAAATATATATAACCTGACTTAGACATAAGATTTAAGCTTCATCTGACTCAGGTATTTTGATTATACCACACTTTCAAATCAACTGCCAACTCTGCTCTGACACCTCTAATTCAGCCCATTTCAATCGCTCTTGAATTGACATTTCCTGCAACTTTTTACTCATTTCATATAAATCAACTTGCGGATAATCCCCCTTAAATAGCGGAATTAAAGACTGCACAACAGCAGCGATTCCCTGCGGCGGCACTGCATTGCCAATCTGCCGCCGTACTTCAGTCGTAGAACCTTCAAAAACAAAATCATCGGGAAAGGTTTGCAATCTTGCCCTTTCACGATTGGTCAAAGAACGCGGTTCTAAATAATGATAACCCCAAGTCCCGCCACCTCCACCAGCAATAATTGTCGATGATGGTTTATCTGGATGAATTCGCCGATAAACGTGACTGATCATGCCTTTGACATAGTATGGACTATCCTTGGGAATATCAGAAAAATTGCCTCCCGGTTTAATTCGATTTAAAATTTCAACGGTGCGGGCTTGAATTTTATGATGTTGGTTATTGTCCAGAACTGCTTCCACATTTTTGAGTGCTTCGCCCGCTGTTCGATAAGGATTTTTGCGATTTTGACCGTATTCTGGCTGAGGATGCACAAAGTTAAATCCTGTATCCATCCGAAGGCCAACTAATAACACTCTTTGCCGAAATTGCGGAACTCCGTAATCCGCAAAGTTGTAGAGTTTAGGTTTAACTAAGTAGCCGGGAGCGATACTTTCAAAATCAGAAATTATTTGTTTTATTGCTTGATAATTATTTGCACTTAATAAGCCTTTGACATTTTCTGCTACAAAAGCTTTGGGCTTTTTTTTATTGACAAAATCGAGAAAGTATGTATATAAATTGCCTCTGGTTCCTTCCAGTCCGGGGCGTTTCCAAATTAGGGAGAAATCTTGACAGGGGAACCCTCCTATACATATTTCCGCTTCGGGAACTTGTGCAATGTCTATATTTTCTATGCTGTCGTTGATGATGACATCAGCAATGTTTCTGCTGAATGTTTTGCAGGCGTATTTATTGGAGTCGATCGCCCAAACTACCTCAAATCCGGCTTGATGGAATGGCAAATCCATGCCGCCGCAACCAGAAAATAAGGATATGAGTCGCGGTTTTTTTGTCCAGGCGATCGGCTGGAGACGTTCGATTAACATAGGAGTGTAAAGTTAGCCAAGGGCGGGCTGGATGCCCGCACCATAAGAGTGTCATCATACCAAAACACGATCGAACTCGACTCATCAATTGATATTTCACTCTTCATCATCTAACTCGATCCCCGCTTGACGCAGTTTTTCGGCCAATTTTTCAGCGCGGAGTCTTTCGCGATCTGCTCGTTGACGTTCTTGTTCTGTTCGCTTGGCTAATAACTGAAGTCCGCTAAAGAGGACTGAGAAGAAGGCTTTTAAACTCATTAGTCCTCATAGCGAGGACTTTAGCTTTGAGGCAGGGAATTCATTCCCTGCCGGACTTAATATGCAGCTATGATCTTCTGCTGTAGCTCGTTTTTCATTGCTAGTAGTTCCGATTGGGCGATCGCACTTTGTTCACCGCTCGCCAACCACTTCAATTGTACCGTCTCGTTTTCAGCTTCGGCATCTCCCAAAACTAAACACGCAACTGCACCGCTTCTGTCGGCTCTTTTAAACTGTTTCTTGAAAGGACTAGCACTCAAATCTATTTCTACGCTAAACCCGGCACTTCGCAATTTTTGAGCTAACAATACCGATTGCTGTTCTGCTTTTTCGCCCCTGGATACCAAATAAAAATCTAACTTCGGCGCGGGCAAAGGTTGCAACTTTTGCAGCAGGATAATCAACCTTTCGATACCCATTGCCCAACCGACTGCCGCCGTATCTGGGCCGCCCAATTCCTTTACTAAACCGTCGTAGCGGCCGCCTCCGCAAACTGTTGCTTGCGCTCCCAAATCGTCGGAGATAATTTCAAATGCGGTGTAGGTATAGTAATCTAAACCGCGCACTAATCTGGGATTTAACTGATAGCTAATTCCTAAATTTTTGAGCATAAGCTGCACTTGCTCGAAGTGATCTCGCGATTCCTCTCCCAAATAGTCCAAAATACTCGGCGCACCAGCTACAATTTCTTGAGTGCGCGGATTTTTGCTGTCCAATATCCGCAGCGGATTGCGAGTCAAGCGATCTTGAGAATCCGCGTCTAATTTGTCTTTGTACGGTGTAAAATAATCGATCAAAGCTTGTCGGTAATTTTGTCTGTCTTGCTTATTTCCGACAGAATTAATATCGAGGCGCAAATTTTTTAAACCGAGGGTTTGCAGGATGTCGCAGGCGATCGCAATTACTTCGACATCCGCACGAGGATTCGCACTCCCCAACACTTCCACGCCAATTTGATTGAACTGCCGCTGTCTTCCTTCTTGCGTGTGTTCGTAGCGAAACATCGGTCCCGCATACCACAGACGCTGCACGTCTCCCGCCGCGTACAAACTGTTTTGAATAAAAGCTCGGACTACTCCGGCGGTGCCTTCTGGACGCAAAGTTGTCGCTCGATCGCCCTTATCCTTAAAAGTGTACATTTCTTTGCCCACGACATCGGTAGCTTCTCCGATGCCGCGTTCAAATAAAGATGTCTGTTCAAAAATTGGCGTCCGAATTTCTCGATAAGCCGCTTTTTTCAAAATTGTTCTAGCGACTTCTTCTATATTTTGCCAATATTGAATTTCAGCGGGCAAAATATCCCGCGTTCCCGGTAAAGTTTTAATTGCACTCATTTTGTTAGTCAGTAGTCAGTAGTTAGTAGTCATTAATCATTAGTTATTAATCATTAGTTATTAGTTAACCGTCAACAGTCAACAGTTAACAGTCAACAGTCAACAGCTAACAATTCCCAATAACTAATGACTTAATAATTCCCACGCTCCGTAACGATCGCCATAATAAGCCAAAATGCGATCGACCCGCTCGCGACCTGCCAAATCGAACCCTTCAGGATACTGTATCCACAAACCCCCAATTTGGCTGTCCCTGTAATCAAACCGCTGCGACTGCTGCGGGATTAAACCGGTTTGCACCCCTTCAACTTGACGCAAATGGACCGCCACTTCGCGATACACCGCCAGCGGCAATCCAGGGGATTGAATGTGATAGCGGAGTTGTTTTTCTTGTGCCGTTTGCATCATTTCTTTGCCTGTCCCAACCAAAATCCCTACTTAAGATACTTCTTTATCGATCGGCCGCGGTAGAGGACAGCAGTTAATATTGTCCAAACATACCTTTCCCCACTGCAACGCCCAGCGTACAAGGGTAACTCGATTGTCAGCGCGCGTCTTGTTCAAGATATTGCTAATGTGGTTGTCAACTGTACGCTTGCTAATCTCTAACTTTTCGGCGATTTTCTCATTAGTCAATCCCGCCGCTACTAACTCTACCACTTGCAATTCTCTGTCCGACAGGGTGACAGGGGTTCCAGAGACAATCCCACTCATAAATTTTTCCTATGTCTGCATATTTACCTATCTACAATTCTAGAGGATGAGGGATGAAGTATGAAGAGCAAATTAAATTTGCTGTGCTACTCTTTCGGGTCCGAAGCACCAACTCGCTTGTAGAATCGCAAAAAGTGCAAACTCAGCGCTGACACAGCATGACGCACAGCCACTTGCACTGGTTGTGCGTCGGGTGGCGGATGCTGCCTTTACCTACGCCTATCTGACATCCGGGCCCAACCTGCAGATGTTTGCGCGTAAAACAACTAACTTATAAGCCCGCACTATATTTCAGCCGTTAGGGAGTAACTGCCAATATCAGTACGTCTGATATTATAGGATCAGCCATAAAAAAATAGCTGGCAATTTTTCTGGGATGGGTTAAAAATCATTATTGACCTGTCTACTGCTGGTCTAAAATCTCAAATCTCAAATCTCAAATTTCTATGACTTATCCTCGCGTTCTGTGTCTGGGTGAAGTTTTATTTGATTGTTTAGCAGACAAACCAGGAGTATCTCTCGAAGAGGTAGAATCTTGGACGGCATATCCCGGCGGTGCTCCTGCTAATGTTGCCTGTGCTTTGGCTAAATTGGGGACGGCGGCGGGCTTTATCGGTGCTGTAGGTGGGGATGAATTGGGGAATTCCCTAGTGCAGGTATTGCAAGAAGTAGGGGTTGATATTGCTGGAGTGCAGCGACATCCAAGTGCGCCGACGCGGCAAGTTTATGTCTTGCGGAATGAAGCGGGCGATCGATCTTTTGCCGGTTTTGGCGACTTTGATACTGCGGATTTTGCCGACACCCGCCTCCTTGCTGCACAACTACCCGAAGTGCTGTTTGAAAATGCCGAATATTTAGTGCTAGGCACTTTAGAATTAGCTTATCCTGAAAGTCGAGACGCGATCGTCCGAGCGATCGAACTAGCAGAACAGTACGACGTTAAAATTATACTTGACATCAATTGGCGTCCCGTATTTTGGCCAAATCCAGACGAAGCAAAAGCGCCCATTAGAAAAATATTAAAAAAAGTTGATTTTGTCAAGCTATCCGAGGAAGAAGCCGAATGGTTGTTTGACACTACCGACGCTGGAGCTATTACCTACCGCCTCGATTCCGTAGAAGGCGTTTTGGTGACTGCAGGCGAGAAAGGTTGCGCCTATTGTATCTCGGAAAATGAAGGAAAAATCCCCGCCTTTACAGTAGATGTTGAGGATACAACAGGTGCCGGCGACGGTTTTATGGCTGGTTTTGTCAGCCAATTGTGCAAGGTGGGAATTAAGAGTTTAGCCACTCCAGAAATAACCAAAAAAGTTGTAACTTATGCGAATGCGGTAGGTTCGATGACAGCGATGAAACCCGGTGCAATTGCGGCTCAACCAACCGCCGCTGAAGTAGAAGCTTTCTTGTATTTGTACAAAAATTAGCAGGCAAAACCTCTCCCCCCAAAACGGGGAGGGGGCTAAATTTGGTTCAGAAACCCGATTGCTAGGAAAAAAATAACTGTTATAGAAATTCGCGTTAAAAACCCTCTATAGCAATCCTGGCATCATTTGCATAATTATTGTAGGGGCAATCCCACGCCCGGTTGCCCGATAGATAGGGGGTCAGCACTCTTGGCACTACCCCTACAAATTTATCTGAATCATTTAGGATTGCTATATAAGACTTGGCGATTAAACTCGCTACTATACAAACTCTCGCCCTAGTTAAGAGGGAGTAAGAAATAAACTGGTATTTAAGCCCGATTTAGTATTATAGGTTTTATTGTGGGCAATTAACCACACATCATATCATGTCCGGTCGATTACCCTGATTCCTGTAGGGGCCCGTGAGCCAATAATATTTGCCAAAAACAGACAATCTCAAAAACCCGCCCCGGCAATTGTATTAGGGGCGATCGAGCGGACATGATATAATTTGGCGCACGATTAACTCTAGTGGCTGCGAAGCATCTATGATAATTGCATCTTGTGGTTCTTCGAGAGTATCTAACTGACTTAACAGCAAGTCTGCTTTCATGTAGTGATTTTCGCGACTTTTTAACCTTGTGGCTAATAGCTGAAAAGAACATTTTAGATAAACTATCTTCATGCGCTTTTGGTCTCGGTAGAGCATTTCGCGGTAAGATGTTTTTAAAGCAGAACAAGCCAAAACCACATTTTTATTTTCTAACAGCCACCTGTCTATTGCAGCTTGCAATTGTAATAGCCAAGGAAGGCGATCCGCATCTTCTAAAGGAATGCCCCGACTCATTTTATCGATATTAGCTGATGGGTGAAAATCGTCGGCATCGCTGAAATCCCAATTGAGAGATTGGGCCAGCAACTTGCCAACAGTAGTTTTGCCTGAACCGGAGACTCCCATCACGATTGTAATCATCACGTTTATTTACCGAATACTTGCAATTTTATCGAGTTGTGCGATCGACAAACCGGGTTTCTTAAATTGCCCCATGAATCATACAATTATCAACAATTCAACAAACCCAGTCTATTTCTAATTGTAGAGCAATTTTATTCCTGAGTTGGTCTAATGAATTCACAATAATTAACTTGACTTCTTCCCTAATTTTGCGATCGTAATTTTACTTATTGTTGCTGATTATCCGATCGCACTTGCAGCTAAAACATCACTGCTAACCGGCTGGTACATCGGGCCTTGGAAGGGGCGAAAGCCTTGCGGGCAATCGGCAGTCATCTTGCACAGCAAGCGGAACTGTAGCGGCGTTGGGGGTTGATTGAGACGATCGACTTCTACGCGAACCAATTCTGGATGCTGCGAAATAATTTCAAAAATATCATCCACAAGATAGCGCTGACAATAGCCGACAATCCAGTGATCTTTAGTACACAGAAGCAGACGGGAAGCGCGCGGATTTTGAAATTCGTGGGCTAAATACAAAAGTTCGCCCACTTGAAGCCGATGAATCCGTTCAATTGCCGACTTTGAAAGGTATCGCAGTCCATCTGCAAAAAAATGGATACAGTAACGTCCATTTTCATCTGGTTCGGGACAAGGGAACACCTCAAATTTATCAGTTGGCCGTTTACCTCCGCTGCGCGCCAATAAAGCAATTGGGTCATGTTCGTGTTCAGGGATATTCAACCACTGCACAAATTCAGGGTATTCAGGGCGCGATCGCGCCATCACTCGATTAGAAAACAACGCAAACAGTTTCTGTGAAGTGTAAACATTATTGAAATCCGGGAAAGATGGCAAAGGTTGAAACCCGCACTTAAGTTTAGCTTCTAGAACACCATTTGTATAATTGAACTGGTATTCTTTACCGTTAAATGTCAATCGACCAATCGGAAACCAAGAACCGCTGTCCGGGCTTTGCCAAGCTAAAAATAGTGTTTTCAAAGCAAATCTCCTGTCAATTCAAGTAGGGTGTTCACCTTATGTTTACTTTGAATTAAGAATATTTTTTTGCAATTCTTGCCGCGTTTTACCGTCGATTATCTCTTTGCCAACCTTGGGCTGGCTGGCATTAACTCGGACAAAATCGATATCATCTTTTTCGGTAAATTTGCGATCGCCATCGGAGTCTTTTCTAATTGTAACAAAAATCCCGTCGCTCTTTTTATCAAATACCCAACTCATTAACTGGGTATCGGGCGGAGTGATTGCCTGAAGCGATTTGCCTGCCAAGTTAGATAAATATCCAACGATCGCGTCTGCATCGTCAAGTTTGCCATCAGTATTTGTGTCGCTATCTATGATATGAAACAACAGCAATTGATTCTGAGGCTTGCTGGATACTTTTTTTGATGGATTTTGCTTCAGTTGATTTGTTTGTTCATTTTGATTGCTGGGATTTTCTGGATCTTTTTTAGGTAGCAAATATTCAAATTTTGATATTAACGCTTTTCTGTTTAATAAAATATTAGATTGTCCGCTACTTTTGTTATAAAAAATCATATTATAACCAATCATACCGCTGCCCCTTGAATCTCCATATAAACTTAATTTTGATGATATAGGATCGCGTCCCGATTCTTTTTCATCGCTAGATAAGATAACTGGAATCATAATATATTCTGATTCAGAGTCAACGATTAAATCGCCATAAGCAATCTGTGGCTGTGGCTTTTCTGCTTTCTTTTGTGCCCGAGTTACTGTCTTCGTTGCACTGCATGATAGGGTAATAGCAATTAGGGCAAATGTGGTAGCCACTTTACGGAAAATATTATGATCGATCATGACTTTTTAGATTTGACATCGATATTTATTTTCATTTTATTCTAACTAGCCGAGCGCTGTCACGTTCAGCGATCGGTAAATCCATCTAAAAAAACAGAATACCCAGATCCTCGACTTCTTTAAGAAGTGGAGGATCTAAGATTCTAAACATCGCTAACAACTTCTAACACAGGAATTCGCGCGGATCGGTGACATACCCAGTCAGCGCAGAAGCCGCCGCCGTGTAAGGCGAAGCTAGATAAACTTGCGCTTCTTTATTCCCCATGCGGCCGGGGAAATTCCGGTTAGTTGTAGATACACAAATTTCTGGTTCGTTCATCCGCCCAAAAGTATCTTTCGGGCCGCCCAAACAAGCGGCGCAAGAAGGCGCTGCGGGTTCGATGCAGCCAGCAGCTAAGAAGATTTCCGAAAGCGTTTGACCATCGTATTTTGTGACAAACAAATCTTCGTAAACTTTCTGAGTTGCTGGTACTAAATAAGTCGGAACTTTGACTTGATTTCCTTTCAGAATGCGGGCGGCATTCAGAAAGTCGGAGGTTTTGCCGCCGGTGCAGGAACCGATGTAAACTCGATCGATCTTGACATCGCGGCAGTTGCGCGCTAAGTCGCGGTTGTCGGGAGAGTGCGGTTTGGCGACGACTGGTTCTAATTGGGTGACATCGTAGGTGCGATCGCTATAAAATTTAGCATCCCCATCGCTGTAAAATGAATCGAAGGCTTTATCAGTCCGCGAAGTAACGTAATCAAACGTAGTTTTGTCCGGCGCAACCGTGCCGTTTTTACCGCCAGCTTCAATCACCATATTGCACAGCGTCATCCGTTCTTCCATCGTCAAACGCTCAACGGTATCGCCCGCAAATTCCATCGTCCGGTAGTTAGCACCGGCCACGCTAATATCACCAATAATCTGCAAAATCAGGTCTTTTGCTAACAAATAATCCGGCAGTTCGCCGTTGAGTACAAAGCGCATGGTTGCCGGAACTTTGATTAACAGTTTGCCGGTTCCCATGATAAAAGCCGCGTCTGTATTGCCGATACCGGTGGCGAATTGTCCGAAAGCGCCGGCATTGCAGGTGTGCGAATCTGTGCCGAACAGCACTTCCCCTGGTCTGGTGTGGCCTTCTTGTGCTAGGGCGATGTGGCAAACTCCTTTGTAGTCGGGATTTGCTTTGAAGTCCGATCGATCCGTGATGTCGTAAAAGTATTTTATCCCTTGTTCGGCGGCAAAATCGCGGAGAATATCGACGTTGCGGTTAGCGCGTTCGTCGTTGGTGAAAATGTAGTGGTCGGGAATGAGGACGATTTTGTCAGGGTTCCAGACTTTTGCATTCTCACCGAATTCGCGTTTGAAAACGCCGATGGTGCCGGGCCCGCAGACATCGTGGGTCATCAACACGTCTGTTTCTACCCAAATATTTTCTCCGGGCTCGACTTTAGTGCGGCCTGATGCTTTGGCTAATATTTTTTCGGTCAGAGTCATTCCCATAGTGCGATCGCTCTTTTTTATTAGATGCTACATAGTGTATTGTACGAAATATCGCCTGATGTTGAGAGGAAATTTATTATGAATATGAGCGTCTTCTCCTCAAAGTGGGAGTACGCCTGATTGTGAAGTTATTGTTCATCCGCAAAAAACTTATTTAGTCAAGCGCGATCGAACTATTAGTTTTAATGAAAGGTCAAGGAAAGTTTATTGCAGTATTAGTAGACTTATAAAATCCCACTTTTTCACTAGGATTAAAGGCTATAAAGATTTAGCTTCGCCAATCCCAAATAGCGAACACCTTCCGGTGTCACGTCAAACCGACAAGGCAAAACCTCTACACCTTCACTTATAGCCTGTCTGAACAATTCTCCGTAAAGGCGATCGGCACTATCCCCCGGAGCAAAATCAGTACAATCCCCCCGATTAATAAAATACAGCATTACAGCCCTCGAACCCTGCCGCACCACTTCCATCAATTCTCTCAAATGTTTCTGTCCCCTCTCCGTCACTGTATCGGGAAATAAAGCCAACTCCTCTTTTACCCAAGTTGTATTTTTCACTTCCAGAAAAATCGGTTTTTCCTCACCAGTCAGCCAAAAATCCACTCTACTTTTTTTATCAGTGCCGTAAACAACCTCCGGTTGAATTAAACTGTAATTGCCCAACTGGGGAAACAATTTCAATTCCAAAGCCAATTTAACTACTCGATTTGGCAGCCCAGTATTAACTCCCACCCAAGTTGGCACAGTGTCGCAAACTTTAATTAATTCCCAAGTATAAGCTAACTTGCGTTTAGGATTGTCGCTGGGAGATACTAGCACTGGATTGCCCGGAATGTAAACACCTGTCATCGGGCCCGTATTCGGACAGTGCGCGGTAATGATTTCTCCCGAATCTAGTTCAATTTCGGCAAAAAATCGCTTGTACCGCTTGATGAGAATTCCGGGTAAAAGAGGGGGATATTTGTAAATTAAGTCAGTCATTCGATTTTAGATTTTAGATTGTAGAGTGAGGCATCATAGCATGAAACGACGGTTTGTAGTTTAGCTAGGCTTACTTATTCATTCATTCTTTGTTTCATATCCTTCGCCGCTAAAGCATAACCACCATCAGCACCGTCTATAAAATGTACTTGGCGGCCGTTGCGTTCAAACACCAGACAAGTCATCAACGCTCTGTCAGAAACGTGCAAACCGTAAACCAGCTTGCCTTCTCGGTAATTCCTTTCCAAGTACCCCGTCAATTTTTTTCGCCGCCACTCATTGCCAGAAATTACCATCCTCAACATATCATCAAATTTGCGGTAATCCGTAGCTGCGATCGCAATATCTTTATAAACTCCCCAATCTAACTCTTCTGTCTTAACCTTCAAATTCATTAGCAGCGAACCAAGCGCCGTCTCTAACTGGATTTTTGATAAATACATCTGGCGGTCTAACCAACTAGCATTGCTCGCCCTAACTAGAGTTTCTTTAATCAGCTTTGCGCTATTAAGTGTCAATTTAAGGTTTTTAGTGTCGATAGGATTTAAACTATTTTCCTTGCCGTAAATGTAGTTAATTTTTTTGATAATTTTTCTATATAATTGATGACTTTGCTGACCCAAATCTTCTCGCACCATTACCAGCAGCGTTACTATTTCCCCATACTTGCTGGGAATATCCTGCCACCGGCACTCCAATCCCGAAAAATCGGCTGTTGCAGAAATGCCATTATTTTTAATACTGTAAATATTACCAGGCGCTGGATCTTTAATAAGTTCAGTAGCACGAGTTAAGCCGCCGCCACTAAAAACAGCTTGGCTGTAATTTTCTGAAACTTTAAACTTAGCTATTTTAACCGGATAATTAGCTGCCACAACTTGAACCGGGACGGCCCCAACTCGCAAATCCATGTCAAATTGAGTCTTAGCCATTTGTTGAGTGGCCAGCAAAGCAATCTTAGCAGCGGGTAAAAGCGATGGCCCCATTAAAAGAGAAGCGCCGTCGCCACCAAAGACAAACGGAATCTCAGTTTTGCCGGCGATATTCAAAACAGCAACGATTGAACAAGCCCCCAATAAGTTAACTTCTTTGTATTTTCCAGCTTCAATCGCTTTTGTAGAACCGCGAATATCTGTGACAACAATGTACCAATCATCAGGTACGTCAACAAAATTACCCAGATCGGTAATCTTGATAAAATTGTCCAGTAAAGGTAATTGGGAATAGAAGTTTTCGGAATTCATGTTATCATTCTCCCGATTCGCGATTAAAATAAGTGAATCCTTTTAGCATTAGCGTTTGTAACCATTTGTGTCCCAATTACAGAAGCCCTCTCGTTCCCTCGCAGGGATTGCCGGCATTGTCGCACTCGCCACTCTAATTAGCAAAGTCTTTGGATTGGTGCGCCAAATTGCGATCGCCGCAGCCTTTGGAGTCGGTGTCGCCGTCGATGCCTACAACTACGCCTACGTCATCCCTGGTTTCTTATTTATTTTGCTGGGAGGGATTAACGGGCCATTTCACAGCGCCATAGTCAGTGTTTTAGCCCGCCGGGATAAAAAAGAAGCAGCACCCTTAGTCGAGACTATCACCACCTTAGTCGGCGGCTTGTTGCTGTTGGTGACGATCGCTTTAATTATTTTTGCCGATCCGCTGATAGATTTGGTGGCACCGGGATTAAATAGAACAGCAGAAGGTTTACAAATCAAAGCAATTGCCGTCCAGCAATTTCGGATTATGGCGCCGATGGCATTACTTTCAGGCTTAATCGGCATTGGTTTCGGCACTCTCAATGCCGCCGATATGTACTGGCTTCCTTCCATCAGCCCTTTATTTTCTAGCGTTGCACTTGTCGGCGGTTTGCTTTTCTTAGCCATGCAACTCGGAGACAAAATTATTCAGCCAGAATTCGCACTAATGGGCGGCTTAGTGTTAGCTTGGGGAACTTTAGTGGGCGCAGTTTTGCAGTGGTTGGTGCAACTGGTGGCGCAGTGGCGCGCCGGCTTGGGAACATTGCGTTTGCGGTTTAATTTTAAACGGCCGGGAGTGCAAGAAGTAATTAAGGTGATGGTTCCTGCGACCTTATCATCAGGAATGCTGCAAATTAATGTTTATACTGACCTATTTTTCGCATCCTACATCCCTCAAGCTGCCTCTGCGATGGGTTACAGCGGCTTGTTAGTTATGACGCCTTTAGGCATTATTTCTAATGTAATTTTAGTGCCATTTTTGCCGATATTTTCTCGCCTCACCGATCCGAGAGATTGGCCGGAATTAAAAGCTCGAATTCGTCAATCTTTAATTTTGACGGCCCTTACGATGCTGCCGCTGAGTGCTTTAATGGTAACGCTGGCTGGGCCGATCGTCCGCGTGGTTTACGAACGCTATGCTTTCGATCGAGAGGCCTCGCTGTTTGTCACGCCGATATTGATGGCTTACAGTATTGGAATGTTTGTGTATTTGGGACGCGACGTTTTGGTACGGGTATTTTACGCTTTGGGAGACGGAGAAACCCCTTTTCGCATCAGTATTATCAATATCTTTTTAAACGGTATTTTGGATTATTTGTTAGTAGGAGCGTTTGGCGCGCCCGGATTAGTTTTGGCGACGGTGGGAGTGAATCTTATTTCGATGATTATGCTTTTGTACTGTTTAAATAAAAAGCTGGGTGGCCTACCTTGGGGGGAGTGGAGTTTGCCTTTTCTGGGGTTAACTTCTGGCAGTTGTCTAACTGCTTTCGTTACCTTGGCTACTCTGCAAGCCTGTCAAAGAGTTTTGGGTACTGAAGGTTTGGTAATTCAATTAGTGCAGTTGAGTGTGGCAAGTTTTGTAGGGTTAGGGGTTTTTGCCTTGTTTGTCAGTCAGATGAAGTTGCCGGAAGTTGATATGTTTGTCGATCGCATTCGGGGCCGTTTTCGCAAATAAATCTCCGAAATTGGCGACAGATTCAAGGAATCAACAAAAGTGCGAGATCCCTTAAGTACACAAAATACCAAAAAGGAATCTCGTCCTTAAATCCAAATCAACACTCCGAAGCGTCCATCCGCGTATATCCGCCACCATCTGCGGTCAAAAATTCCAGAGTAATTAACAAGGGCGATGTCTAGATTCTCAAGATATCGTCAAACTTAATGCTGTCTGGCAAAATAGCCAATAAAATTCCGCTAAAACAAATAAACCCTCATACCCACAGCCTCTGAGGGAGGTCTAAATTATGTCCACATGGAAAAGATCCGACTTTTCCGACTTTAAGATCCGACTTTTCCGACTTTACAGAGGCAGGGGATCGAAGCAATGATAGAGATAGGGGAAAGCCAACCCACGATGTCTAAATTGTAAAGATATCGTAAACCTGGATGTTGTGTTGCGAAAGGTTAAATAAAAATATCTTATAAAAAATATGTCTTTAGTATGATATATTAAATTTGCATCTATGTTAAACACATTCATTCCCACGCGAAGCCAGTGAGATCCCACTTCATATCAGGACTAGCCCGATCGGACTCTACTTTACTGGCTGCACTACTACGACAAAATCCCCGGTTTCACAGCGCTATGACTTCCCCTGTTGGGGGCGCAAGTAGATCGAATGCTGTCAGCCGTGACCCAAAACAATCAGTGTTCCGTGTTTATTTCCCCTGAACTAAAACCGACGCTGATTATGAGTATCTTTTCGGCTGACTACCAGCCACAAGCTGAAAAAGAAGTGATGGGGGACACCAATCGCCTGTGATGCAGCAAACTGTCATTAATCCTGGCACTATTTGCCGAAGCCAAAGTGATGTTCTGTATCAGAAACATCCCTTGAATTATGGACAGCATCGAGTTACTAATTCGCGGTAACGCCTTTGATGTTTCCAGGTTATTTAATCCTCCAGCGGAACGGGCTAACAATTTTACCGCCCGATTTATTTAAGCAAGAGAACTAATAAATTATTCAGTCCTCATAGCGAGCACTTAAGATTTGAGGCGGGGGTTTCAACCCCGCCCAGACTTGGATGTAAACAATATATAGATATTAAGGATGTCAGGAATTATGAACCTACCAATCGCGAACAAGCAAATTATTTTCATTGACTCCTCTGTACAAGATTATCAAAGCCTGATCCAAGGCGCAGATGCTAACGCCAAAATAGTCATTTTAGATGACAAGCGTAGTGGCATTGAACAAATTACCCACGCACTGGCGGGGGAAAGTGATATTGCGGCAGTTCACGTAGTTTCTCACGGTAGTTCCGGCACGCTAAATCTGGGTACAGATATCTTTAATAAAGAGCTGTTAGAAAAAAAACTCGAACACTTGCAACAGTGGGGAAAGGCTCTCTCTTCAAACGCCGATTTCCTTTTATATGGTTGCAATGTTGCAGCAGGCGCGATCGGACTTGCTTTCATTCATCGCATTGCCGAAATCACCCGCGCCAATGTCGCAGCTTCTAGCACAAAAATAGGGAACATCAGACTAGGAGGAAACTGGAACTTAGACGTACAAATCGGCAAAATTGCTGCTTGGCTACCATTCCAACCCGCCACATTGTCAGCTTACAGTGGCGTGTTAGCTACCTATACTGTTCTGCCAGGAGATGTCTCGAATACCGGTTCCGGTTTGAATGGAGGATTACTTTGGGCAATTAACCAAGCTAATAGCACAGCAGCAGATGATATTATTAACCTAGCTTCCGGCAGTACCTACACCCTAACAGCTCTGAACAATACAACCGGAGGCAATAATGGTTTACCAGTAATTTTAGCGACCACTAGCAGTGGCACATTAACCATTACTGGCAATGGAGCCACAATTACACGCAGCGGAGCAGCACCCAGTTTCCGCATCTTCAATGTTAACTCCAGCGGTAACTTAACCCTAGATAATCTTACTGTTAGTAATGGTCTAACTTCAGCAGGCGGTTCTGCCGGGGGACTATATCTTAATAGCGGTGCTATAGCAACAATAAATAATAGCACGTTTAGCAACAATCAAGGTTTATCTGATGGAGGTGCCATTTTTAATGGCAGTGGTCAATTAACTATTAATAATAGCACTTTTACAGCTAATTCAGCGCAAGCAAGCGGCGCAGCTATTACTATGAGTGGTGGCACCGCAAACATCAGCAATTCAACATTTTCTGCTAATACCGCCAAAAATGATGGGGGAGCTATCATCACCTATAGCGGAGGCAATACCACGATTGTCAACTCAACAATTACTAATAATACGGCTGATAGTGATGCCAACAACACAGGGAACGGTGGTGGAGTTCTTAATGTAGGTGGGAGTACAACGACAGTCAGAAATACCATTATTGCTGGAAATACTGATAGTTCTCCTACTATTAAAAACCCTGATGTAGCTGGTACATTCAGTGACGGGGGGGGGAATTTAATTGGTAATAATACAGGGAGCACCAGCTTTACAACGAGTACCAAAGTAGGCACAAGTGGAAGTCCCCTCAATGCTCTCTTAAATGCCCTAGCTAACAATGGTGGCCCTACTGCAACCCATTCTTTGCAAGCCGGTAGCCCCGCCCTGGATTCTGGTATTAATGCTAACGCCAGTAGTTTAACCTTAGATCAGCGCGGGACAGGTTACAGCCGAATCGTGAATAGTACAGTTGATATCGGTGCCTATGAAGATCAAACACCTGACACCACAGCGCCGACAGTCGCCAGTTTCACCCCCGCAGACAACGCCACCAGTGTTGCAGTTGCTGCTAATTTAGTTGTCACCTTGAGTGAAGCCGTACAAAAAGGCATCGGCAATATTGTCATCAAGAAAGTCTCCGACAACTCAGTTGTTGAAACTATCAACGTTACCTCCACCAATGTCACAGTTACTGGCAGTAGCGTCACCATTAATCCCACTATTGACTTAGTTAACGGTACTGGTTACTACGTTGAAATTGCCGCCGGTGCAATTAAAGACTTAGCAGGTAACAATTATGCCGGTACGACAGGTGCAGCTACTTGGAATTTCACCACCGTCGCTGACACCACAGCGCCGACAGCCGCCAGTTTCACCCCCGCAGACAACGCCACCAGTGTTGCAGTTGCTGCTAATTTAGTTGTCACCTTGAGTGAAGCCGTACAAAAAGGCATCGGCAATATTGTCATCAAGAAAGTCTCCGACAACTCAGTTGTTGAAACCATTGATGTCACCTCAGCCAATGTCACGGTTAGTGGCAGTACCGTCACCATTAATCCCACAGCAAATTTAGTTGAGGGTACAGATTACTACGTTGAAATTGCCGCTGGTGCAATTAAAGACTTAGCAGGTAACAATTATGCCGGCACTACAGGTGCAACTGCTTGGAATTTCAGCACCGTAGCTGACACCACACCACCGACAGCCGCCAGTTTCACCCCCGCAGACAACGCCACCAGTGTGGCTGTGGGTGCGAATTTAGTTGTCACCTTGAGTGAAGCCGTACAGAAAGGCACTGGCAATTTGGTTATCAAGAAAGCCTCGGATAACTCAATTGTTGAAACCATTGATGTCACCTCAGCCAATATCACAGTTACTGGCAGTAGCGTCACAGTTAATCCCACAGCAGATTTAGCGCCTGGTACTGATTATTACGTTGAAATTGCTGCCGGTGCAATTCAAGACTTAGCTGGCAACAATTATGCTGGAATTACAGGTGCAACTGCTTGGAATTTCACTACTGTTGACACCATCCCCCCTACCGCCACCACTTTGGTCCCCGCAGACAATGCCACCGCTGTTGCAGTTGCTGCGAATTTAGTCGTCACCTTGAGTGAATCTGTACAAAAAGGCACTGGCAACATTGTTATCAAGAAAGTCTCTGATAATTCAGTGGTGGAAACCATTGATGTTACCTCTGCCAATGTCACCGTTAGCGGCTCTACTGTTACTATTAATCCGACGGCAGATTTAGCGCCCGGTACTGATTACTATGTCGAAATCGCTGCCGGTGCAATTAAAGACTTAGCTGGTAATAATTATGCTGGCACTACAGGTGCAACTGCTTGGAATTTCACCACGGCTG
>NZ_JAUBTI010000034.1:0-61071 GCF_036702415.1 Microcoleus sp. D3_18a_C4
AATTTTGTATACCCTTCATCGGGCTGCAAAGACGCCCACATCATAGCTGTACTCAGCTTGATGTGGGAGTATGTCACGAGTTTAACCAAGTATAAAGGTTTAACAACGCGGTTTCTGGTCACTCGTCCGTAAGTTCTATGTAGGTTAGCACTTCCTTTAGAAAGTAAAAGTTGTGCGGAGGACACCCACTCCTACTGTGTCATTATCCTTAGTTCCTTCTGGATTGAACAGCACAAAAGCTCCGGGTGTAATGCTGATATTATCGTTGACTTTGAAGCGGTAATAAGCTTCTAAATGGTAAGGAGTTGCTTTGTTTTGCTGAAAACGAGCACCGCCACTTACCGAATCGCGATCGAGCGGCTGTCCAAACAGAATACCTGCATTATTACCCTGTGCGAACAAATCTCGGAAATGGAAACCTACCATCCAACTGTTGAAAGTTGTAGAAGCATTGCTTCTTTCAGCATCAGCAATTATCCAACCTCCATAGGTAGAAACAGCAATTTTCGGAGAAAGACGCCAAGTTAAAGTACCGCCAAACGAATTCATCCTCACGCCACCGCTAACAGGTTCTCTATCTGATCCCAAAATAGAACCCAAATCGGCATCACCTAATCCTGTAGCAAGAATATTCAATTTGTGGCGACTGTAAGCGTAATTTAAACCTATGTCGATACTGCTGGTAGGTTTAATAGTTAACTGCGCCGCAGCCACGGTACTTCCCTCAAATGCACCAGCTCCTAAAGGCGTGGCTGGAAAGCCTAAATCATTGGGCAAGGCTGCATTTACACTGCCGTACAAAGCTGTCAAATTGAGCTTTTTGGAAATGTTCCAAATAAACCCGCCTGCCGATGCCAAACCGCTGCCAGAAGTGCCACCGGATACGCGGACAACAGGGTTGTAACCTGCAAATCTAGAGACGGCTTCTTGCCCTTCTCCAGCAAAAGGAGTAATTGCTTGAAAAGCGTCGGAAGTTTCGGCTTTCGGGCCGGCAAATAAAGTGATGCTGTTAGAAACTGGAAAGACGTAAAGCAGCTTGTAAAGTTCAACAGCATTGGCGTCAATGCTAGATAGAGTCTGAGGATTAATTCCGGGAAATTGCGGTTCAAAACTCAGTTTTGCTTGACTATCAGACAAACCGCTAAATGCCCCTGTTGACAAACCTAAATTAGGCCCGAAGCTGCGAATGTTGTAAGCTTGCAAGCCAGTTATTAGGGTATCTTTGCCTGTAAAACTGGTCAGCAGATTCAAGCGCACTCGGTAGTTTAAGACTGTCTGAGTATCGCTGTTATTGTTTTTAGTAGTGTCGGCAACGCTAAAAATTGCTTCGCCGCTGAGTTTAGTTGTTGTCGAAAATTGATTGGCTTCTAGTTCGGCGGTACGGGATTCTAAAGCATCGACTCGACCCCGCAAAGTGGCTAATTCTGCTGCAAATTCTTCTTGCAATCTTTGCAATGCGGCTAAGTCTTCCTTGGTTGCTAAGTTGGTTGTACCTGTTTTAATTAGCTCAGTAACTTTATCCAAGCAAGCGTTTAAACCGGCGGCAAATTCGTACCGAGTCATTGCCCGATTGCCTCGGAATGTGCCGTCTGGATATCCTGCTATGCAGCCGTATCTTTCTACTAGAGATTGCAGGGCTTGAAATGCCCAGTCCGTCGGGCGCACGTCGGAGAGTTGAGATACAGATGTTACTTGCTGGAGTTCGCTGGATTCTGAAGTTTCGCTGTTGGCTGCTGCGGGTTCTAAGGAAGCGCTGTTTTCGATTTCAGCTAACTTTTCGGAAGTAGAAGTTTCTGTTTGGGCAATTACTGGTGCAGGGTTAGGGGTGGGAATGACAGATGTTTTTTCTGTGACTTCTGCTGGTGTCTGCGAGTTGTGGGAAGGGGCAACAGATACTTGTTCTGTGACTTTTGCTGGGGCTGGGTTTGCTGGTTTTTCGGCTAAGTTTAATGAGTTTTCCCCGGGATTTTCTGCGGTTAATGCTGCTGTTTCGGGCCGATTCAGGTTGGCAGTTTCTTGGGGGAGATTGGCGAGTTGATTGGTTGTTGAGACGGTGTTGTCAACTTGCAGCCCCTCAACTAATTTTAAGTCGGATGTTTCAGGTGCTTTGACCTGATTTTCAACAGTTGTATTCAGGCTAATTTTAGCCTCTGACTCTTTTAACTCTTCAGTACCTAATGTCTTTTTTTCGGCGGGAGGCATGGCTGCCAATGGTAAAGAACTGGCAAGTATATACAGTAAACCTACTGCGCCAGCACTAAATAGTAGATGTGCTTTCACTAGAACTCCTCACAAATTAGATTGTAAAATTGCTATTAGCTTTCTAGGAATTGTAAAACTATTTGGTATCGCCAACCACAAAGTTTTGAGTTAATATTTTTTATAGGTTTAATAAAATAAGTAAAACAACCGCCTGCTATAAGAGCTTAAGACCGCTAGGCATTTTTTGCGAGTTATTTATCTATCGGGTGAATGAGATTATCACAAAAGTTGTATTTTAGCAATTAATTTTTCAACATTCGATCGAGCTTTTGCAAAATAACCACAGCCGCAATCACACTAAGAGCCAAACCCAACCAAAAATTATCCGCCGCCCATTTACCTCCATCCAAAGCCAAACCCCCCAGCGGCGGCCCGATTAAATAGCCGATCGCCCAACACTGAGAACTAACCGCCAAATACACGCCGCGTAAAGACTCCGGCGCTAAATCCACCACCAAAGCAGAAGCAAAAGGCGTATAAGCAACAGTCGCCATCGACAAAAAGCTCAAGCCTAAAACAGCTAAAAATAGATTGCCAGTTGCAGCCATTCCCGTCAAGCCGATCGCGATAAATCCCATTCCCCATAGCAGCGCCGAAATCATCAAAGCTTTCGAGTGGGAAAACCGCCTCAAAGCTTTAACAACCGGCAGTTGCAAAGCCACAGTTAAAAACGTGCTAAAAGCAAACAAAACGGTAATTGTACCTGTTGAAAAGCCTTTCCCCGATGTCCCCACCGCGACAAACTTGCTAAAGTACAGCGGCATTGTGGTTTGGATTTGGGAAATATATAATGTGAACAGAGTATTTACTAAAGCATAAACTAGAAGACTGCGATCGCTCAGCGCCACCATCCAACCATTTTCCCGATTTTTTTTGCCTCTATCCCCTGAATTAACTGGTTTGTAGGTTTCGGCGATCGCGATCGCAACTACTGCAAACAGCACTAAAAACGAGATACCATCAATAATAAAGAGCGATCGATAATTCCCCGTTACAGCAATCAACAAACCGCCCAAAATAATCCCAACTTGCAAACCCAAATTATCAGCCAGCCGCGTCAAAGCAAAAGCCTCCTGTCGCTGTTCGCCCTCGGTTAAATCTGCCACCATCGTCTCGGTTGGAGGCCAATACAAACCCACACCAAAACCCATCAGTAAATTGCCCGCAATTAAGCCAGCGAAATCATTAGTCCCCGCCAGTACAAAAGAAGCGGCAGCCGAAATAATTGTCGCCAGCAATAAAGTTCGCCGCCTTCCCCAAAATTTGGAATCGCAAAAAGAACCGCCCAAAATTCTGCCGAATATTCCCGAAACTGAACCGCTACCCAAACCAATTCCAACAGCAGTAGCAGATAAACCGACGCGATCGACAAAAAATATCGGCGCGTAAAATAAAGTAAAACCGGTGCCGCTTTGGGAAAGGAATCTGCCGGCGGCAAGAATCCAGACTTGAGAGGGGAGACGGGGCAACCAAGAGGATAATTGAAATTTAGGCATAAGCTGTTGTGCATTTAAATTGTATATTTCGAGTCCCGATCAAAAATCGTCAAATCCTCTCCCCCTCTCCCCTTCCCCCCCTCTTCCTCTCTAGTACCATAGGCAATCTAGATGCAACACAGCTTATATTATTTATAATAGTCGGCGGTTGAAACCGCGTCTAAACTAATGAACAGTCGGCGGTTGAAACCGCCTCTACACAAACGAAGTCCGCCTTCGCGGACTCAAGAATTAAGCAGGTATTAAAGCAGGATTTGGTATTATGGAGTCAAACCCAAACTTAACCTTACTTGTTCGCGAACTTCGCGACAAAAATTTAATGCTTCGCGGGCTGTATCTTTATCAGCCGAAGCCCCCGGATAGCGATAGGCAACGGAGAAAGCAGTTAACGCTAAAAGTTTTGTGCGAAGCTTATCCCACCCAGGCTCAACGGGCAACAGCAAATCTAACAAAACCGTCAAATTATGCGTTCTGCTGAAAGCAATTACTGCTTCCTGCAAACGCGCTTTTAGATATTTCTCGGCACACTGTTGAGCGTGAAAACACGCCGCATCATAATTCGGAGATTTTCGCGCTCGCAATTCCCGCAAAGCTGTAGTAAAAGCGCCCTCAGCTTTATCAACCCATTCAAGTGTGAGCGGATTCATAAATCACCTTTCCTTTCTCGATGATTTCCCGCAAAAATAAATCATTCCAAGCTAGACGTTGTTCAATTTCCGAAGGAGTTCGCACTAACAAATCTACAGCAAAGTTTGGCTGAGTTTGATTTAAAATTTCCCAAGTTTTACGAAGATTATTACCATCCGAAGATAAAACTACCAACATATCAACGTCCGAATCTTCTGTGGGATTTCCATAGGCGTAAGAGCCGAAAAAAAATATTTTTTGCGGTTGGAATTTATTGGCTATTGCCCGACTCAATTCCATGATTGTGTTCATTTCAATCATTTGCTAACATTTTTAATATTTTTCAATTCAACTGTAATAATAACACATGAAATTTCTGGAGTCTCTCCCTCCAATGAGTAATTATCAATAGATTTTTGACGATCGCCATAAATTTTAAACTGTTGCTGTTGGCTCGCCCGTTGGCGTTAGCGAAGCGATCCGAAGGAAAGCCATCGAAGAGGATCACCCGCAAGCTTAACAATTCTTCTCAGTTAGTTACACAAAAGTTACCATTAATTTAAAAATACTTAACACGATTTTATAAAAAAGTTAGTTAAACTCTAGAAAAGGCAGAAGAAAATTTTAGAGGCTCAATTATATGACAGCTATTACAACATCAAGAGTGGAATCAATCAAACCGCGCTGGCAAGCAATTGTCATGGTTGCCCTAATTTTCTGGCTCAGCGTTAGCCTGATTTTGGATCTAGTAATTATGCCCAGTCTCTACGTATCTGGCATGACGACATCACCGGAGTTTGCAACAGCCGGGAATTTAATGTTCTGGGGATTCAACCGCGTTGAGTTAATCTGTTCGGGCCTGGTGGCAACGGGTTTGATGGTTTTGAGCAATTTAGTCGGTGACTTCGGCAAGCGCAGCCGCACAGCAATTTTATTATCATTGGTACTTCTGACGATCGCCCTGATTGACACCTACGCCCTGACACCCCAAATGAGCGCCTTGGGAATGCAGCTAAATCTGTTCGATTCCGCAGCAGAAGTACCCGCCGGGATGAATCTACTGCACCAAGGCTATTTTGCATTGGAAGCGCTGAAGTTGGCTGTCGCCGGTACGCTGCTGGGCTGGTGCTACCAAAACCAAGTTTAATCGACAGAAGGCTAAGAGGTTGAGTTGAGAAAAAAAACTCACCCTGCAGCGGGGGGCGTGAATTCACGCCCCCCGCTAATTTTTTAAATTTTAACGCGATCGTAAACACCGGATTTGATATTCATCGGCGTTAATCTGTGTTTATCTGCCTGTATCTGCGGTTAAAAAAAGATAATTTATTAACCGCCCCGGACAATGGATTGACGCTGATTCACGCAGATGAAGAGAAGAGAGATATGAATAATCTCCGATGCTAACAGATTTGATATAACTATACTGTCAAGTTTCCTGAACCCGCGCAAAAACCGATACTTGCGAACTACTCCTGTGGTGGAGAAATCAAAATTTTAGACTCTTTTTCAAACTCCCAGATTCATCTGTAGAGTAAATCTAAAATCTAAAATCTAAAATCTAAAATCGACTGACGGCACGCCCTATTCGGATGCTTCCGGTAAATCGGCTTTTGGCCACAGCAGGCGCAAGCCCATCACCGCAAATCCGATCGCCGCGAGTCCCTTTACCAGTCGTTCCGGCAACACCTCTGCCGTGCTGAAGCCAATACCCACGCCGATTAAACTCGCCAGCAGCAGCGCCGACGCCGTACCGAAAAATACAGCCCGTGGCGAGTTACAACTGCTGCCCAGGGCGATCGCAGCTAATTGACTTTTGTCTCCCAATTCTGACAAAAACACTGTAATAAAACTGATTCCCAAAAGTTGCCAGTCCATATTTTTTTCGCTTCTTAGTTAGCTATTGTAGAAATCTACGACTTACCGACAGGCAGACAATTAACCCAGCACTTCCCACAGCAGAACTGCCGAAATCGCCAGTAAAATCACTCCGGCTGCTCTCTCCAAAATTCTCGGAGCAATCCGACTAGCCAGCCACCTTCCCAGCAACACCCCCAGCAAACTGGTTGCTATCAAAGCCGAACCCGCACCCGCAAAAACGATCCAAGGATTTCGAGATTCAGCCGTCATCAGCAAAATCGCGAGCTGAGTTTTGTCTCCAATTTCAGCTAAAAAAATAGTTGCAAAAGTCGAAGCAAAAATTGCCCAGTGCTTTGGCTTCAGTTTCTTTTGTTCCTGACAAATATCGGGATTTACAGTCACTGAGAGTTCAGCGGGCTCCGGGGTTAAAGCAGCACAAATCTCAGAAGCCTCTTTTATTTGTAGTTGTAGCTGTTGTGGCAAATCGTAATTGAGGTTTACTGAGTCAGAAGCAGACAAGCTTGGCGGAACAGAATCAAGTTTCACGGGCAATGAGTGCTAAACGCTATTTATTTTTTACTTGTACTTTTGATTGTAACTTTCTCTGTGCCTGCTTTTACCAAACCAGGGTCATCTTTTTCCCCGGAGATTTCAGCAACTGATTCCTGGAAGCACTCACCGCACCCAAAAAGGCCTACAAGCCCCCAGATTTATCTGTCGAGTCAATCTAAAATCTAAAATCTAAAATCTAAAATTGATTGACTGACTGACTGGTTCATGTGCCGTAAGTTCGATCGCCCGCGTCTCCCAAACCAGGTACAATAAAGCCCTGTTCGTTGACTATTTCGTCGATCGTTGCCGTATAAATAGTCAAACTCGGGTACTCTGCACTCAGCCTCTTCAAAGCCGGAGGAGCAGCCACCACAGAGATAATCCGAATCAAGCTCGGATCAATTCCCCGTGCAGTCAATTCCTGCATAGTCGCTATAATCGTCCCGCCAGTCGCCAGCATCGGCTCGCTAATTATCACCCGCGTTTCCGGGTTAAACTGCGCCGGCAATTTGTTCAAATAACAAGTCGGTTGCAGCGTCTCCTCATTTCTTGCCATGCCGAGGTGGTAAACCGACGCCAGCGGCACAACCGTCTGAATTCCTTCTAGCAGTGCCAAACCCGCCCGCAAAATCGGTACCACAACTAACGGAGCTTCCGGGTTGATAAAAGCCGCCGGACATTCTGCCAAAGGCGTCTGCACTGTGGTTTCCACTGTCGGCAGCCATTCTCGAATCGCCTCGTAAGCCAGCCACCTTCCCAATTCTGTCATCGCAGAACGAAAAAGTACGGATGGGGTGGCGGCGTCGCGGGCAACAGCCAGCCAGTGTTTAATTAATGGATGTGGAGGAACGTAAACGCGCAGTTGCAGGGACATTAGGAAATTGGGGAGATTGCTAGGTTTGAGGGATTTTATGCCGTGCGATCGATCTTCTTCGAGGGCTTCCCCAACCGGCGATCGATCGCTCTGTGCAACTTATCACATCCTTGAGGGCGCATACAAGCCAGAGATTGAGTTAGAACCCATTCGCCGATCGACCTCCATCAGCTTATTGAAATATTTTTCCAATAGTATTGACATTAATTAGCAACAAGGCTATAGTAATTTTTAGTGTTCTCCTCTCAAAGGATCGGCAGACGGGGGCAGTCGGCAATGGTAGACTGTTCCCGCATTTTTTTTTGGAAGCTGGGGCATCGGCCAAACAGGGCATCGGCCAAACAGGGCATCGGCCAAACAGGGCATTGAGCATTGCCGAACTTCGGTCTTCCTGACATCCGCTACATCCGCTACATAATCCGTTGCCGAACTTCTTGCTTCTGGAGCGATCGACTGTAAAATCATAGAAATATTAAGATTTTTAACCCAATGTCAGCTCCTACCCAATCCCAGTTATTTTCTCCCAACTCCCGCCCTACAGAGCAAGAGTTTGATGTAATTGTCATCGGTTCCGGCATTGGTGGACTCGTGACAGCCACCCAGCTAGCGGCTAAGAAAGCCAAAGTTTTAGTGCTCGAAAGCTATACAATTCCGGGAGGTAGCGCGGGATATTTCGATCGAGAAGGCTACAGATTCGATGTCGGCGCCTCCATGATTTTTGGCTTCGGACAGCGCGGCACCACCAACCTCCTCACCCGCGCCCTGAAAGCAGTCAACGTCACCTTAGAAACCATTCCCGACCCCGTACAGCTTCACTATCACTTACCCAGCGGCTTGGAACTTGAAGTTCCCCAGGCTTATGACAAATACTTGCAAGAATTAACTGACAGGTTCCCTCACGAACGCGAAGGAATCCACAAATTTTACGGCGAATGCTGGAGCGTCTTCAACTGCCTCAACGGGATGGAATTGCTATCCCTAGAAGAACCCGGATATTTGGTTCGAGTCTTTTTTCAGAATCCTTTAGCCTGTTTGGGATTAGTAAAATATCTGCCTCAAAATACTGGCGACATTGCGCGGCGCTACATAAAAGACCCTACTTTGCTGAAATTTATCGACATGGAATGCTACTACTGGTCTGTAGTACCCGCAGACTTGACGCCGATGATTAATGCCGGAATGGTATTTTCCGACAGACATTACGGCGGCATAAATTATCCCAAAGGCGGAGTCGGTCAAATCGCCCAAAAATTAGTAGAAGGATTAGAAAAATGCGGCGGCAAAATTCAATACAAAGCTAAGGCGAAAAAAATTATTACACAAAACGGCCGCGCTGTCGGAGTCGAGCTAGCAACCGGCGAAGTTTACCGGGCTCATCGGATAGTTTCTAACGCCACGCGGTGGGATACTTTTGAGAAATTGCTGCCCGCAGAAGAGATGCCGGCTAGCGAAAAGAAATGGCAGCAGCGCTATCAAAAAGCCCCCAGTTTCTTGAGTTTGCATTTGGGAGTGGAAGCAGGCGTAATCCCTGTCGGTACTGCCTGCCACCACATTTTGTTAGAAGATTGGGACAAAATGGAAGCGCCGGAGGGAACTGTTTTGGTGTCCATTCCGACCGTGCTCGACCCGGATTTAGCTCCCGCAGGATATCACATCGTTCACGCTTTTACTTCGAGTTGGATGGAACAGTGGGAAGGACTTTCGCAGCAGGAATACGAAGATAAAAAGGAAGAGGCTGGAGGGAGAATTATTGAAAGATTAGAAAAGATTTTTCCCGGTTTAGATGCCGGTTTGGATTATATGGAAGTTGGGACAGCGCGCTCTCACCGCCGCTTTTTGGGGCGCGACGACGGAACTTACGGGCCGATTCCGCGACAGAAGCTAATGGGTTTGCTGGGAATGCCGTTTAATCGAACTTCTATGCCTGGTTTGTATTGTGTGGGCGACAGTACGTTTCCCGGACAGGGTTTAAATGCGGTGGCGTTTTCTGGGTTTGCTTGCGCGCACCGAATTGCGGTTGATTTGGGTTTTTAGTGGTAGTGGTAGGGTAGGGTGCGTCAATCGATTTTAGATTTTAGATTTTAGATTTTAGATTGACTTGCGCGAGATAAATGCGGGGGCAATAAGTGATTTTCGATTTTCGATTTTGGATTGATTCCACGGATAAATCACGTGGCGGATACCACCTTTGAAATTCGTGGTCAGATTGTTCGCTTGAAATACGAGAGAAAATGTGAGGTTCCCGGGCAGTCTACAAAAAGACTAAAAACCCGGTTTCTGGGGAGAAACCGGGTTTTTAACCTCAAAATTGGCGTTTTCCATTCTTTTAACGAGTTTACTGGTCGTAGCTGCCGCCGACGCCGATTTGGGTATTGTAGATTGTGGCATTAGTGATGGTCATATCTTCCATTGATGCGCCGGATACGTCAGCGGTGTTAATGATGGCCGCGGTCAGATTTGCCCGATCGAGGTCTGCGTCATTTAAACTGGCATTAGTCAGGAAAACTTGGGTTAAGTTAGCACCCGTCAAGTTAGCACCTGTCAAGTCCGCGCCTTCGAGGTTGGCATGAGATAGGTTTGCTCCTCGTAAATTTGCTTCTCTCAAGTCAGCACCAATTAAATGGGCTCCCATTAAATCTGCTCCTGACAAGTCGCACTTAAAACATTGCCCGGTTGACAATAACTGTTGGACGTGAGCGGGATTTTCAGCGCGAGCCGGGCCCGCCAACAGTAGGGGAGTAATTAAAAAAGTAGCGGCTAATAGATTGCGTTTCATAATCCCTTTTCCTCACAGACTCTGTATTCAAGTTCTTGTCTTGATATCTACAATCTTACCACGGTTGTTTTCGCAAGTTGCGCTCTAATTCACAGCTTGGCTGTGACATCGATTGCCCTCAACAACGCATACATGGTCTCGACCAGCTTGCAAAACTTTATTTCGCAAAACTTAACACTGCCGAACTTAATACAGTGCCTTTTTGTAGTAACCTTTTCTAGGTTAGCTAGGATCGCCAACAGATGCGTCTTTCTGAAGATGGATATGATTCGCAATGCTATGGATGATTTTAGCTGCGATCTTATCGCAAAAAGTGGGAGCATCTCATATTTGTAAAAATACTTCTTCTGGCTCCTTCCTTCTTCTGGCTCCTTCCTTCTTCCTCTTTCCTTCTTCATCTTTCCTTCTGCCTCCTGCCTCAAAACTCCAATTTCTAGCGGAGGGCTGCAAAGGTGAGATGCTCCCCAAAAAGTTTACAAAATATACCTTGTTTTTAATAAAAGTGTCACGAGACAGAAAATTTAATTTAAAATAAAGATAAGCTTCTAACTTTATAGGTAGAGGAAAAGCAGTCACAGGCCCGATCCCCAGCCCAAGCTCGGCTGCATTTTTAACAATAAATTTTAATTAGGTCTCAGCAGCGCCGTAAAAATCCACCTAGTGCTTGGAAATCAGCACTTTTTTGGAATGTCGCAAAATCAACGCGATCGCAAAACTCAATTAAATATGCTCAAAAACGATTCCTCCAAGTATCTGCCAACCTTAGCTCAAGTAATAGACCGCTACCCCTTGACAGTTGCGCCCGATACCCCACTAGCAGAAGTAATTACCCTGATGGGCCAACGGCGCCCAAGTTGCTCTCTAAACGCAGACATTCCACCAACCGATATCTATCAGCCACTAACAGAAATCGCAAATTCCCCCACTAAGAGTGCATTCAGAGACGCGACAGGTATCTGCGTCTTTGTCGTGGAAAAATCACTCTTAAAATTATCCTCGCCCTCGGCTCCACATTCTCACTTGCAAGGAATCTTCACCGAAAGGGATCTTGTCGATTTGATTGCCTCGGGCAAAAACTTAAAAGGTGTCACCATCGCAGAAGTGATGAGGCAGCCGGCAGCAACTCTGACAAAATCCGAGACTCAAGACATTTTCAGCGCCCTAATTCTGCTGGGGCCACGAAGAATTAAGCACTTGCCAATATTGGATAGTGAAGGTCAACTCTTAGGAGTAATTACGCCGGAAAGCATTCGCCAAGCCATGCTGAAACCGGCAAATATCTTAAAAATGCGCCGCGTGAAAGAAGTAATGACCGCACAAGTCATTCAAGCACCTCGCTCCGCGTCAGTTATGAGTTTAGCCGAGTTGATGGCCCAGCACCGCGTTAGCTGCGTGGTAATTACCGAATCCACAGAATTATCGAGGGATTTACCGTTCCCAATTCCAGTAGGTATCGTCACAGAACGGGATATTGTGGAATTTCAAGCTTTAGATATAGATTTGTCGCAAACGATCGCCCAAACTGTGATGAGTACCCCCTTATTTAGCCTCAAGCAAGAAGACTCGCTGTGGGTAGCTCATCAGGAAATGCACCAGCGTTTAGTCCGCAGGTTGGTAGTAACGGGGGAACAGGGAGAACTCCTGGGAATAGTTACTCAAACCAACATACTGCGCGTACTTGACCCGATGGAAATGTCCGGGGCGATAGATGTTCTGCACGATTCAGTGGCAGAAAGGACTAGGGAATTGCAAAAAGCGATCGCATCCCTCAGCTTGACTAACGCCAGACTAGAAAGCGAAATTGCTACCCGCGTTAGGGCCGAGGCCAGACTCCACCTTTTAGAATCTGCTGTAGTGAACGCTAACGACGCAATCGTGATTATGGATGCCGGAGACAGCGATATCTCCGACCCCACCATCATCTATGCCAACGAAGCTTTTACCCAAATGACGGGCTACCTACCCGAAGAAATCATCGGACAAACCCCCAGTTGCTTGCGCGGCCCAGAAAGCGACCCCACCCAAGTCGATAAAATTCGCCGTGCTTTCTCTCGCCGAGAACCCCTACGCCTAGAATTGATTAACTACCGCAAAGACGGTTCAACTTATTGGGTGGAACTCAACAGCGTACCTATTGC
Organism: Microcoleus sp. D3_18a_C4; assembly: GCF_036702415.1. Lineage (NCBI taxonomy): Bacteria > Bacillati > Cyanobacteriota > Cyanophyceae > Oscillatoriales > Microcoleaceae > Microcoleus > Microcoleus sp. D3_18a_C4. The sequence continues at coordinate 12,583 of NZ_JAUBTI010000034.1, forward strand.
CGACACCTCCGGGAACGTTACCCACTGGGTGTCGGTGCAGCGGGATATTAGCGATCGCAAGCGCATGGAACAAGCATTTTTTGAAGAAAAAGAACTCGCGTTTGTTACTCTACAATCGATCGGCGATGCCGTAATCGCGACAGACGCCGACGGCTGCATTTCCACCCTTAATCCAGTTGCCGAAACACTCACGGGTTGGTCTACCTCGGAAGCTAAAGGTTTGCCCCTCGCCAGCGTACTGAGAATAGTTGACGAAACTACCAGGCGGCCGATCGAAAATATCGCCGAAATCGCTTTGTGCGAAGGTCGGATTGTTGACCAGGGACACAACAGCTTGCTGATTGCCCGCAACCACACCGAATTTGCGATCGACCACTGCGTCGCCCCCATCCACGCCAGCAGCGGCAAAATTGTCGGGGCCGTCGTTGTGTTCCGAGATGTCACCCAAGTGCGAACTCAAGCGCGGCAACTCACCTGGCAGGCAACTCATGACCCCCTGACGCAATTAGTCAACCGCCGGGAATTTGAGTACCAGCTAGAGCACGCCCTACACGGGGCTCAAGGTTACGGGCAAGAACACGTGATGCTTTACCTGGATCTCGATCGCTTCAAAATAGTTAACGACACCTGCGGTCATGCTGCAGGGGACGAACTGCTGCGCCAAGTCAGCCAGCTATTTAAAACCAATATCCACAAAACCGATATTTTGGCCCGTCTCGGCGGCGATGAATTTGCCGTACTCCTGTATAATCGTCCCGTCGAACGAGGATTGAATGTTGCTGAAACGCTGCTGCGAAGCATTCAGGGATTCCGCTTTGCGTGGCAGGACAAAACTTTTTCGATCGGCGTCAGTATCGGTTTGGTAGCAATCAATCCCAAAACAGCCTCGACATCTGCGATTTTGAGCGCGGCCGATATGGCCTGCTACGCTGCTAAAAATAAAGGTCGCAACCGGGTACAGGTTTATCAAGCAGGCGATCGAGAATTAATCAAACAGCATGGCGAAACCGAGTGGGTGGTGCAAATTCATCAAGCTTTAGAAGAGAATCGCTTTTGCTTGTACTCTCAGCCGATCGTACCTTTGCTCAACTCTTCAACCACCGGCACCCACTGCGAAATCCTCCTGCGCCTCCAGTTGGAAACTGGTGAGTTGGTGTCGCCGATGGCGTTTATTCCGGCTGCAGAACGCTACAACTTGATGCACGCGATCGACCGCTGGGTAATTCGCACTTTATTTAGCAATTTATCTAAAATTTTCACGGCCAATTTATTCGTCCAAGACCCCGATGTAGACAGCGATAAAATAGTTACCTTCCCTGCTTGCTCTCTTTTGTCTGATCTGCAATCGTCATTTGGCAAATATCCCAGCATTTATTCAATCAACCTTTCTGGGGACAGCCTCAACGAAGAAAAGTTTATCGAGTTTATTCAGGAACAGTTTTCCATCCATCAAATACCGCCGCAAATAATTTGTTTTGAAATTACTGAAACCGTGGCGATCGGTAATCTCAGCAAGGCAGCCAGCTTGATTTGGCAACTCAAGGAACTAGGCTGCCAGTTTGCCTTGGACGACTTCGGCAGCGGGATGTCTTCCTTTGCTTACCTGAAAAGCTTGCCGGTTGATTATCTCAAAATAGACGGCAATTTTATTAAGAATATTGTCGAGAATCCTATTGATGTTGCAATGGTGGAAGCTATTACCAAAATCGCTCACGTCATGGGAATTAAAACTATTGCCGAGTATGTGGAAAATCAAACAATTATGGATAAACTCAATGAACTTGGGGTAGATTACGCTCAAGGTTATCATTTGGGCAAGCCTCAACCTTGTAACTTCACCTCTCCCATTTTAGAGGAATTCTTGGGGGAGTTTCCTGTTAATTCTTTGGTTTTTGAGGCTAAGCTGGTTTCTTGAAGAGGGACCTTGGGCAACGAGCAAGCAATGGGATTTAACGGATTTAAGGGAGGGATGTTGAGGGAACAAGAAAAAGGGATCGGAATGATTTAACCGCAGAGACCGCAGAGGGCGCAGAGGAAGAGAAGAGAGAGATGAATAATTCTGATACTAACGGATTTTATAGCAATCCTTGCAGGACTCGTGATTTGTTTACCCCATCCCAACCCTCCCCGAACCCCCTGGGAGTCCGTAAGAAATTCACAAATGATGGGAGGATTGCTCTATCAGATTAATTTTCCCCATTCCCCCTTTTCCATTACCCATTACCTTCTACAGTAGTTTCCGCTGCTTCAATGTACTGACTGTCTAAGAGAAAAGCACCTTTTTCAAAGCGAATTCCCCAATAATTGCCGGGACGGCGATCGATCACAACGCCTTCAGCGCCGATCGCAATTAAATTCGCAGGCCGCAGCATGGGCATCGGTTCGGCAGTTTTGACGTAAGGCGGCATCGCCACAACTCTGACTTTTTGACCGATCGTAAATTCTTTTTCCATGAGTTTTATTCCTTTTGGCGATCGGCATAATCTAATCGTAACTGGGAGTGCGATCGAGAGCGATGAAATTTCAGACAGTATCTTTCATGCGTTTAGCCAACAAACAATCCTCAAAGCTAAAGGATTCTTCGTCTAAAAAGCTGGAGATTGCCATTTCGATGGCGGCTTCGAGAGAACATTCAAGTTCAGCGGACTTGGACAAGAGGGCAGCTTTTATATAGTCAGGCAAATAATCGACCAACTGATGAATAGCTTCTGGAGAAAGGTGGTGCGTGGTGATAGTTTGATTCATAACTCTCTGGGGATTTTAACGTTGTAGGGAGGGTTGCTGGCTTGGAGGATGAGGGTTTCTAATTCATATGATAACCCCGGTCTTTGCCATTGGTTGAGAGTGACGAAGGCAATCCTCACGTCGTCTGGATTGTAGCGATGCCTGCGGCTGGCTACGCCTACGAGCCAGCCCCACAGAAAGGCTTTATGTCCGTTGCGAAGTCTGTCTCGCAAGTTTTTGGCTTTGCCAATGTAAAGCAATCCTTCGGAGGAATGCCGAAATGCGTATAAACTCACATCTTGCACCATTCTCGCTTAACAGGCTTTCCGGCCTGTTCCACAAAGAGTGAATTTTGTTGTGGAACAGGCCGGAAAGCCCGTTCATAAAAAGCTTATTGAGAATGGTGCAACATCTCAGTATAAACCTACTCTGGTAGGAATGGTATTAAAGTTGTGGCTGAGGGGTTGGCATTGCTCGAATGGGGTGAAGGCGAGGGTATCGAGAATTTGGCGGGCTTCTTGTTGGATAGAATCGGGCATGATGACAAGCGATCGTATTTGCCAGATTTTATATTGAAAGATCGCCCATTAATTACCGACATTAACTTCAAATTCAGATTATTTAGTTGCCTCGCCCCGGTTGGCAATCGGCAAAACCAAGTGCTTGGCTATCGAGGAAATTAGCAATTGCCATGGACACAACAATTTCGATCTGATATTCAATTTCCGCAGCACGGGCGATGAGGGCCGCACGAATTCGTTCTGGAAGGTATTTTAGGATGGCTTCGGCATCAGCAGCAGATAGTTGTTCCAGAGTTGTTGATTGTATGAGTCTAGTTTTTCGGTGGGATTTGAACGTTGTAGGGCGGCTCAGTTGCTCTGTGAATAATGGCTTCTAGCTCTAATAATAACGCAGGGTTGCTCCATGTTTCAGTCCCAGCACAGGAAAAATATTGTGTATGACTTTTTATTTTAAATATTCCTGCAAGAATTTCCAAGCCATTTGAGTACCCTCGCCGGCGTTGACTTTCCCAAAATCTACATCTTTTCTCAAAACTACAAAACCCACACCTTCTTTGATTTCTATTTGCTCACAATTCCTAATCCTAGCCAAAAATAAGTGATTTTCCTGTATAACTTTTTGATTATTTTGGGTTTTTTGGTGTAGAAAGGTTGTGATAAATTCTATTGTGTAATTGGTTTCGAGGCAAGTTTCTTCCTCCAGTTCTCGCACCGCTGCCTGCTTTGGACTTTCTCCAACGTCCACGCCACCACCAAAAGTAGAAAGCATCCCTTGACTTGCAATACCTACAATATTATCTCGCAGTTGTGCCACAATCTGACCGTTGGGGAGAATTAGAAAAATGCGAACAATTGACTTAGGAATATTCATATTAGATGTTTTAAAATGTATAGTGTAGTTAAACTTGGTCTACTTTGTTTCAGTCCCCTCGCCGGGAAAAAGTAGAGCATAACACGGATGAACACGGATACACGGATGACTTGAGTCATCTGACTGTTTGCACAATTGGCTAACTTGACCAAAATTTTGGGTACAAGCCCCGTCATTTTATGACGGCTTTCTCTTGACACATTCTGGAATACTATGTTAAGAGAGAAATGGCAACGCGATAAAACGCCTAGATAGCCAATATTGGGTTCTCCCCGTCTACAATGCTCAGCTACGTGCGACATAGTGTAGGAAAGAGGAACAAACAATTAAGTAAATCATTTCAAATGCGGTCGGGCAATCCGTGTGCGCTTGTGGACGTATCCAAACAGGGGATTAGCAATAATCAAGCGAGAGGACGGATGAAGCAAGAATCCCCACACCTTTAGGTTGGGGAGTGTCAATATCCTCCGTGTATTCGTGTTCATCCGTGTCGTGCTGATTCTCATTTTTTCCCCCGATCGCACATAACACCCGATACCGATCGCGCTACAATTGTCAATCGGGATGAAAATGGCTGATCTAAAAGTAGGGGATAGTTTCTATGGCTACAAATCGTCGCATTGAGCGTGTAGCTTCACTGATTAAACGGGAAGTCAGCCTGATGTTGCTGAATGGAATCAAGGACGACCGTGTAGGTGCTGGTATGGTTAGCGTTACCGACGTAATTGTTTCGGGAGACCTTCAGCATACAAAAATTTTTGTCAGCATCTACGGTACTGATGAGGCAAAGGCCGAGACTATGGAGGGCTTGAAATCTGCTACTAGCTACGTCCGCAACCAGTTGGGTCAACGGGTGCAACTGCGCCGGACGCCGGAAGTGATTTTTCTCGAAGACCGTTCTTTGGAACGGGGCGATAAAATGTTGATACTGCTGAATCAGCTTTCTGCCGATCGCAAACCGGATCTTCTAGATCCCGAGGAAGAATTCACTGAGGATGAAAGTCCCGATTGAAGCAAGAAGGAAGAGGGAAGAAGGAAGAGGGGAAGAGAAGGAGATAGGGAAAATTCCCAATTCCCTGTTTGGCCGATGCCCGATGCCCTGTTTGGCCGATGCCCGATGCCCTGTTTGGCCGATGCCCAAATCTAAAATCTAAAATCTAAAATCTAAAATCGAATGATTGACAATCTTTCCTTACCAGAACTGGTGGCCCAGATGTTCGTGGTGCGCGCTTCTGGCTGCTTGTTCGACCACCAAATTCGCTATCGGGAATGGGAACCAACTGCTAGCAAACTCCGCTATTATCTGGAAAATTTGGGCGTCGGTGGGGTGATTTTGGTCGGGGGAAGTGCTGCGGAGTTGGCAGTTCGATCGCACCAATTGCAGTCTTGGGCTAAGTTTCCGCTACTTCTGGCGGCTGATATTGAGGAAGGTGTCGGCCAGCGGTTCGCGGGGGCGACTTGGTTTGGGCCGCCGATGGCAATTGCCGAAGTGGCGCGCCACGATGCAGAAGCGGCCGATCGATATGCTGAACAAATGGGCGCTGTCACTGCGATGGAAGCTAGGGCGATCGGTCTAAATTGGATTCTTGCACCAGTGGTTGATGTTAACAACAATCCCGACAATCCTGTGATTAACGTCCGCGCTTTTGGCGAGACACCGGAAATTGTCGGGAAATTAGCCGCTGCTTTTATTCGCGGCGCAGGCGATCACCCGGTTTTGACTACAGCTAAGCATTTTCCGGGTCACGGAGACACGGCGGTTGATTCTCACTTGGAGTTGCCGGTTTTGCCGCATTCGCCCGCGAGATTAGCCCAGGTTGAGTTGCCTCCTTTTGTTGAGGCGATCGCTGCTGGGGTCGATGGTGTGATGAGTGCTCACTTACTGATTCCGGCTTGGGATGCGGAGTTTCCTGCTACTCTTTCTCGCAAAATTTTGATCGGGAAGCTGCGAGAAGAGTTGGGATTTGAAGGTTTGATTGTGACGGATGCTTTGGTGATGGGTGCGATCGCTAATAAGTACGGCGCTAATGAAGCTGCTGTTTTGGCTGCTGAGGCTGGTGCTGATGTTTTGCTGATGCCGCTTGACCCGGAAGGCGCGATTCTGGCTGTCTGCGAAGCTGTCACTCAAGGGAGGATTCCATTATCACAAATCAAGGAATCTGTCAAGCGAATTTGGTCGGCTAAAGCTAAAGTCGGTTTGTTAGTAAAGGAAAAGGAAAAAGCAGTAAATTCAACATCGATCGACTCGATCGACTTAAGTTTGCTGGCAAATCCACAGGCAAGGTCAACTGCTGCCGATATTTTGCGAGATTCTTTGAAATTTGGCGGCAATCTACCTTTGCAGGTTGCAAAACCACCAGAAAACCAGCTTTTGCGGAATTTGATTGTTGTAGATGATGTTTTGGGGTGCGAGTTTTTGGGAAACCACACTCCGGCGATCGCCCTTCCCGAACAGTTTGGTTACGAATTGCAACTGATTGACGATCGCACAGGGGCGATCGCTGATAATACAGGTGCAGAGCATTTTTCTCCGACACTGCTGCAAATTTTCATTCGCGGCAATTGCTTCCGAGGCAGTGCTGGTTTGACCGAAGCAGCTCAAGATTGGTTTAAGAAATTATTAAAAACGGGAGAACTGCAAGCTGTGTTAATTTACGGCAGTCCCTACGTTTTAGAGCAATTTTTGCCACACTTGCCTCCGAGTATTCCTTATGTATTTTGTTTTGGGCAGATGCCGGCAGCGCAATCTCTCGTTCTAGAAGTGCTATTCGGCATTGACGCAAAGGGCAATGCTTGAGTTGGCGGACTTGTGAATCTTTCCTTTGTTGCTTGCTGCGTTAGGAGTTAAATTCATCAACCCGGTTTCTCGCGAGAAATTCTGCCTTTGGTGGCGAAGTATCAAGAAACCGGGAATTGGACGCGGGTTCCTAAGTTCTCAATAGAACTTTCCAGCAGATCCGCCTGCTTGTGGGGAAAATGTGCTGCTTCTCCACATCCTAAGACAGATCCCATCACTTACCGATCGTTCCTATAATTTTTTTAAATTGACGGCAGTGAATTGTATAGCTGTATACGGACAAAATTTAACTTCCATATTCGTAAGTTTGGACTATATTATTACCAGGGCCATAAATTTTTTTAGTAAAACATTGAGGGCGCATTATGATTCACTCCACTATTCCCCAAATCCAATACTCTTTAGATGTGATCCAAGATGAAGCGCGTCACCTCGTCCACGAGGGCGTGCTGAGCCGCCAACAGCCTATCTACACGCTGTGCCAATTCATTCCCCCTCGGGAATGGGCTTGTGTAGAGTGCGAATTAGAAAAATGCGACTTCTTGCTGCGCGATCGTATCGCCGACCTGATCGGTTCTGAAAAATGGGACAATGACTAAAGTTTGGTTCTGTTAAATTAAGTTGGCAAGTAAACTCCGGCTGTGTTAAAGACTCTTGATTCTTTAATACTGGGAATTTTCGGCGCGCAAATTTTCCAACTCGACCCTGAGCGCTGCCATCTGTGCTGTTAATTCTTGAATCTCTAGCTTTACGTTAGGCTGTACAACCGACTCGGGAGGAGCATCAGTCGCTGCATCTGATTGCTTGGGCGAGACAGATTCGCTGTCTGCATTCTCCCGATCGCCCGGTTGAGAGAAAATAGTATCTACAAAATTCCGGGCTTCTCGCTCAGTCATTTCTCCTTTTTCCAGCAGATCGTCGGCTAGCTGGCCAAAATCTGACTTCAGTTTGTCAAGATTTTCTTCTCGCTTCAGGGGATCTTGCAATGTCTCAATTAAAAAGGAAGTTGCACCTAAAGTTAGGTGAAATCCTGTGTGCAGCATTTGAGGCAGGTTGTCGGGATTCATCTAAAAATGCCGCTAGAACGTTTTTCTGAGTTTTTGGTTCGCGAGTTGCTCCCAAGTCGGGGCGTCAAGCCGCTTCTTAGCGGGAAGATGCTTGCGTTGTGGGTCGCGATCGCCCCGATTCAGGAAATATCAGTTTTTGGGGGGACGTTTTGTCGTTGTGCCAATACTAATCGTATCATTACTTGGTAAATTAATAAATGTCAAGTGTAAATTTTTGTAACTACGAATCGAGACTTTCCCACTCGAAGGCTCAGTCTATTTTAGATTTTAGATTTTAGATTTTAGATTGAACAGGACTTAGGCACTGCGACTCAAAAACCCCGGTGGCTGATTACCCGTGCGTAAGTCCTGTTCAACTCACATCTTGCACCATTCTCAAGAACGGGCTCTTCGGCCCGTTCCACAAAGAGTAGATTTTCTTGTGGAACAGGCCGGAAAGCCTGTTCCTAAAAGGCTAATCGACAATGGTGCAAGATATAAGTTCAAGCCCGTTAAGGATACAGCGCTTCACCGGTGGAAGGGTCAAATATAAATAGTCGATCGAAGTCAAGCTGTACCGTCAGCCGATCGCCCGATCGCAAGCGAACACTCGCAGGTACTTGCACCTGTACAGTAGTTTCAGCGCCCACCAAAGGCAAACTCGCCCGAATTAAAGTTTCTCGCCCCAGAGGTTCCACTACTTTTACCTCTAGATCGAGGGGGACTTTTTCTAAGGCCCAAACATCGGTTTTCAAATCATCCTCTTCTACTGTTTTTGGCGTAAAGATTTCTATATTTTCTGGACGGATGCCCAAATCAAATCCTTGTCCTTCTCTCGCCTGCAATTTTTTCTGAATCGAGGGCGGACAGGCTAAAGCTTGATCTCCTACTTGAAAAAATTCGTTAGTATAAATTGCCGGCAAAATGTTCATGGCGGGATTGCCTAAAAATGTGGCAACCATGCGGTTAGCTGGTTTCGCATAAATGCTTTGCGGGTCTCCAATTTGTTGAATTTTTCCCCCATTTAAGACTACAATCTTATCAGCTAAAGTCATCGCTTCCACTTGGTCGTGGGTGACGTAAATTGTGGTAATTCCCAGCCGTTGATGCAGTTGTTTGAGCTCTGCTCTAGTGTCGTCTCGCAGTTGAGCATCGAGGTTAGAAAGCGGTTCATCTAAAAGAAATACTTTCGGTTCGCGGGCGATCGCCCTTCCCAGTGCTACCCGCTGCTGCTGTCCGCCTGATAGCTGTTTGGGCTTGCGCTTGAGGAGGTGGTCTATCGATAGCGATCGGGCTACTGTTTCGACTCGTTCTTGAATTTTAGTCGGGTCAACATTCCGCATCCGCAATCCAAAAGCCAGGTTTTCGCCGACAGTCATGTGCGGATAAAGCGCGTAATTTTGAAACACCATTGCTACATCGCGCTGTCTCGCCGGAATGTTGTTAACTAAATTATCTCCGATGTAAAGATTGCCGGAAGTGGCGGTTTCTAAACCTGCAATTGTCCGCATAATTGTCGATTTTCCGCAGCCGGAGGGCCCGACTAATACCCAAAATTCCCCGTCCGGGATTTTGAAGCTGATGTTTTCGATCGCGGTGACGTTTTGGTAGCGTCTGGTAATATTTTCTAAGCGAACATTTGCCATTTTTTAATTGTAATTGGTAATTGATAATTAGTGCTTTTTACCTTCAGCGTTCAGCGTTCATAAAACTGTTCCAATTCTAAAACTGTGCGGTCTAATTCTTTCACTATAGGCGTTAACTCAGCTTTGCGGAATGATTATACTAAAGAACGATAATACCAGAGAGAACCGTCTTTGCCACCTTTGAATCGTTCCCAAACAGTATTTCCTAATTGACGGGAATCTTTCAGGATCGATCGAGCATTATAAAGTTTATCAGCAGCCGAGACTAATCTGACCGAGGCAGAAGCTGTAGAAATGCGATCGATATAAGCTTGTTTTCGCTGTCGCCAAGGGGGTTTCGGCGTCGCGTCACTGTCGGTACAGCCGTCTACAATCGCTGTGACGGTATCGCCAAAGCGGCGGCGGATGGCTTCGCGGGTGGTAGCGCCACCTCGATCTTCGATCGCCGGAGTGAAGCAAAGCTGCGATCGCCTCATCTTCATTTGCCCCATATTCTAAAGCTATACTAGCAGTGCCCAACAAATGGGCAATGTAGGGCACGCCGGAACCTTTGCGAACTTGGGTAGCGTGCAATTCGGCGACATAGGTGAGGGCTTCCGAAAAACGGTTTGAGAGAATCATGAAAGTCACCTTTGTCAATTGCTATGATATATAAATTGTCGGGCTAAGTTGAAAAGACAAAATCTACCAAGTTCAATAAGATCGTAAAGATGCGATCGAGAGCGATCGCTTGTACAATTATAATCGTTAAAGAGAGGTTGCTAGCATGACAGCTACTATAATTATACCCAAAAATTCCGACCAAAACTCCGAGCTAGAATCACATCCAAAATTAGAAAATCTACCAGAAATTTCCCCCGAATCTCAGCCAGAAAAAGTCATATTTCTCGAAGAGTTTTTAGTCAAGCCTCCTGATAGAATGGAATGGGTTGACGGCAACTTAGTGGAGAAAACAGGAATGACATTCAAGCACGGTCTAGCTCAATCTAAATTATCTACATCCTGGAGAAATTACAAAAATTCCAGCGGACAGGGAGGAGAAGTTCTTACAGAAGTCCTTTGCCGCACTAGCAAGCAGGGTCGCCGTCCCGATGTTGCTTACATTACTCCTGAACTGCTGCCAGAATCAGGCAATTTTACAGCATTTTCCCAAAGTTTTCCTTTGATAGCGGAAGTTGCTTCCCCGGAAGATAGCGGCGAAGAGTTATTTGCGAAAGCTCTAGAATATTTGGAATCGGGATGTTTAGAAGTTTGGTTGTTGTTTCCTGAAGCTAGATTAATATTTGTGAATGCAGGGCAACGCTGGCGGTTGTTTAATGCCGATGAAGTTGTTAATACTCAAAGGGTACTTGCAGGTTTTAGCCTAGCCGTCAGTGAATTGTTGGCTTGAGGAATTTGTTAAAACAAAATTATCAAAGATTCTGCAGTATTGATATAGTAGTACGCGGTGCAAAAAACGGTAAACCATGACAGCCACAAATCTCGTCAATAAATTTGAGTACAAACCCCTATACAAACCAAATCAATTAATTTGTGGAACGGGGCAAACAGCCATTGTCAGCGGCTGGACAGTAAAAAGTGCGATCCTTTCCAAGGGCTGCGCTAACGGCAAAAAATTACAACCCAACGAGTTTGCTGTCATCGGACAACTGTACTCTCCTACTCGCGGCATCAACTTCTTAATTAGAAACTTGCTGTGCAATCCCCACGTCCGCTTTTTAGTAATTCTCAACGCTACCAAAGAAGACCGCAACTCCGGTGCAGCAGCGTGCCTAATCGACTTTTTTCGCAACGGCTTTGAAGCCGGCAAAAGCGATACTGGCAGAGATTGCTGGTTAATTAAATCTTCAATATTTGGCTACATTGATATTGAAATAGCAGCAGAAGCCTTAGAAATATTGCGTAATTCAATAGAATGGAAAGAAGCCCCAAATATAGCAGAAACAGTGACATTTGTCAAGTCTTTTGCCCAAAAAGAATCTGTGGAACCTTGGGGAGAACCCGTAACATTTCCGCTAGTTGAAATCGTCCCGACTGTACTCCCCGGCCAGAAATACGGACACAGAATCGAAGGCAAAACTATCGCCGAAACTTGGGTAAAAATCATCCACCGAATTAAGACCACGGGCACCTTGCGGCCGACTGGTTACGACGGACAGTGGCAAGAATTAATCGACTTAATGGCAGTCATTACAGATGAACCTGCGGAGTTCTATTTTCCTGAACCGAATTACTTACCAATAGACCGTGATTTCCTAGAACAGTACAAACCGCAAATGCTCGAAGATGCCCCGTATAACGAAGGCATTAAATATACTTACGCCCAGCGGATGCGGTCGTGGTTTGGCCGCGATCAAATTGAAGAAGTTATTGCCAAACTCATTAAGGAAATTGACGCGGCAAGTGCTGTAATTAGTTTGTGGGATGCCGGCGGAAATATTAACAGAAGACCTGACGGTTCCTCCGACCACCAGCACAGCGGCAGTCCTTGTTTAAATCACATTTGGGTGCGAGTTGTGGATGAGGAAATATCGCTAACTGCAACTCTCCGCAGTAACGATATGTTTGCGGCTTGGCCGGCAAATGCAATGGGTTTGCGGGCTTTGCAGCAGCACATTCGAGATGAAATTGCGAGGCGTTCCGATTATAATTTGACGATGGGCCCGTTGGTAACGCTGAGTCAATCGGCTCACTTGTATGACGATACCTTTGAAAATGCCGATCGACTAATTCAAACCCAATATGCTAAAATCTGCGAAGATCGAGACTTTTTCGATGCAGCAGGCAATTTTTTAGTTGAAGTAGCCGACAATCAAATAGTTGTCACGCAAACCACCCCCGGCAGCGGCGAAGTTGTCACCTGTTATTCTGGAAAAAACCCTCTCAAGTTAGTCCGAGAAATTTGTGCGGCTTCCCCTGCCATCAAAGGCGAGCATATTGGTTATTTGGGAATAGAATTGCAGAAGGCTGCCGAGTGTCTGAAAACGAGCAAGCAATACATCCAGGATAGACGATGAATTTAGAAGAAGAAAGACCGAGTTGGGACGAATACTTCTTAATGTTAGCAAAATTGGCCGCTACTCGATCGACTTGTCTGGCTTTTCCTGTAGGCGCAGTGATAACTAAAAACAGGCAAGTTTTAGCAACGGGCTACAACGGTTCGCCGTCAGGTTCGGCACACTGTACTACTCAAGGCTTCTGCTATCCTGGTTTGAGTAGTTGCGACGCCAGTAAAACTTTGCCATCAAGGGCGGTTCACGCGGAAGCAAATGCGATCGCCAAAGCTGCTAAACACGGTATATCTACTGCTGGGGCTAGTATTTATGTCACCTTAGAACCCTGCATTTATTGTTTGAAATTAGTCATTGCGGCTGGAATTCGAGAAGTGTTTTACGAAACGAGTTTTAACAGCGGAGAAAAAGCTGCTTTGAGAGATACTTTTATCAGTGAAGGTATTGTTGAGTTAAAACAAATTCAGCTATCTGAAGATACAGCAAAAAAGGCGGCTTTGTTTTTATTGCATCCTACTTCCGTCCTCAAAGATGCTATTAGTTGAAAATAGCTACAGCGGTTCTTAATTAAGTGAAATCCCCAATATGTAGGTTGGGTTCGTAACCTCAACCCAACCTACTACTTTTACTTCTGCTTTTACTTCATATTTTTTACATTAAACCTCTTGCAAAAATAACTAGGACGGGCAAGATGCCCATCCCACAAGAGTTATTTTTTCTTGTGGGATGGGCATCTTGCCCGTCCAATAAATTTATGAAAAGGACTTTTGCAAGAGGTCTATTGTGGAATGATAGTTTAACAGTAAATCCTCAACCGTCAACCGCCAAAGGCCAACAATCAACATTCAATCAAACTCATTCACAGCTTGCAAATAGTCGATCGCCGCATCTATCCTCGAAGAATACTTAAAAGCAAACTGATCGAACCAATATCCCTCATCGGAATTTTTATCCAACTTTTTCAGCCAAACCTGAGCTTGCCTAACTTTCTGTCTGTGCGTTTGTACGTCCAACTGCGGCCCCGCGACTTTTTCTGCTGGCTGCTGTTGCTGTAAAGCTACTTCCTGAGCTTGATTTTGTGCTTCGTGTTCAGCCTTAAGCGGTTGCTGTGAAGCCACTTCCTGAGCTTTATTTTGCCCTTCGTACTCAGCCTTAATTTGAGCTAAATCCTTATCTAAAGAACCAGCATACAAATTTATATCTGATGTTTTAAATGTTGGATTTGACGGCACTGCAGCTTGCGGCACAGGCGCTTGTGCTTGCACCGGTGTCTGACTTTTCAACTCAGCATTTTTTTGAGATGCTTGATACTCTGCCTTAAGTTCACCTAACAGGCGATCGATAGATTCCATAACTTAAACCCCCTAAAAAATGCTGCTGGGCAAACTGGCCCAAATATAATCGCGTGAACTTCGCCCGCCTCCTCAATCAGTTATTGCATTCAGCAATACCTCTGTCAGGGTCATTCCTTCAATATCATCCATCGTGACAGTATCAACGATATCGAATTTAGCCCCGGCGCTTTGCAGTTCGTCATCCAATATCTTGAGAAACTTAGTAGCTTCCGGCGCATTCCCTACTTGAATGAAAGAAATCGCCAGCTCTTCATCTCGATCGAGCTTCCGCGAAGCCTCTATAATGGTTTTCATCACTTCTTTGCGATCGTCAGGTTCCCCGTCCGTCACCACTAATAATGTTTCCCCATTTTGCTTGGTCTTACCGGATGCTTTGCGCTGAAAATAACTGTTCAGGGCGTCTTGCAGAACAGCAGCTAAATTCGTAGTTCCCGAAGGTTCGTTTTCTTGGAAAATTTGCACGACTTTAGCTGCTGTTACGTTATCGTAGCGCTTGAAGCGACCGGAAAACACATAAACTGTTATGCCATCAGGATCGAGTTCTTCGCATTTATTAGCCAATGCGATCGTCGATTCTTGCATGAGCGCCCACCGACTTTTACCGCCCATCTGGTCTTTGGTGTACATACTGCCGCTTTTGTCAATAATGATGGTATAATCGCGGTTCTGAAGCATAAGATTTTTCCTGTTAATTAAGTAGTTCCCAAAAATATCAAAACCAGCGAGCAGAAGCTGTTGAGCTTTAGTTGCTCGCTGCGTTTTTTAGTTGATTTGCGATCGCAAATACCGGAATTTAAGCTGCAACTAAAGCATCTTTAAGTGGCTTCCAGCTAAAAGCTCGATCGCCCCCCATCTCAACTGCTATTTTAACTCGCGGTTCTAACGTCGGCAAAACAGTCAAATACTCAATCTCCTGACTCGACAAAATCTGCCCTTCAATAATCCACAGCACCAGTCCTTTTGCTTTAGGTGGCAAATTGTCTAATTGAGTTTGCAACATCGGCGGCACGTAGTACGTATAACCCACAGCCGCTTCATTGCCAGTAGTTTTCTTGCCCAAATGCGGCGGCCGCACCCCGTGAATCCCCGTCAAATACATCGCCAAATCACCCAAACCCCGCGCCGAAATCGTGTACCCACCGTAGCCCGCAGCCCTCAGCCTGCGGAGGTAGCGCCCCTCAAATCCTCCTTCTAAAGGAACGTACAGGGCCAGCGACCCCGACTTTTCCAAATCCCGAATCAGATCAGATCCCGTCGTAATCAGTCCCATAAATTTGTGTTTCCTGCTGTATCAAAATTTGGTCGATCGCTGCTTGCGAGCTGGAAATATTATAAATCCTAAAGTTGAGCCGAAAAATTCTCATCCCGGCCTTGACAAACGCCAAACACTTCATGTACTATTGTGAATTGTCGCCGTAAAGGATACTGAGTAGTTTGCTGCTCAAGTCCTGGCGCAAACAAGCAAGACCGAGACAAAACTCGGAGATAAAGCCGGTAAAAAGCCGCGAATCTCAACCCTTGCAAGACTTCCACAAGCTCGCTCCCAAATTTAAAACTCAAATTTTAAACACCGAGGAAGGCTGTTGGTTGATAACAGTTAATTGCAGGAACACTGAAATAAATGTTTCTGCACAAGAGCAAGCGGATTGACGAAAACTTCGCAATCCGAAACCTCTTGCGTAAATAAAAGGAAGAAAATCCGTGTCTGTAGGCATTCTTGGCACTAAACTAGGCATGACTCAAGTGTTTGACGCCGAAGGGAGAGCCATCCCCGTCACCGTCATACAAGCAGGGCCTTGTACAGTAACTCAAATCAAAACAAAACAAACTGACGGCTACGGTGCCGTTCAAGTTGGATACAACGAAGTCAAACCAAAGGCTCTCAACAAGCCAGAACTAGGACACCTTGCCAAGTCGGGGGCGAATCCATTGCGCCACTTGCAGGAATACCGATTGGAAGACACCAGTTCATTTGAATTAGGTCAACAACTAAAAGCAGATACCTTTACACCGGGACAAATAGTAGATGTCATCGGTACAAGCATCGGTAAAGGTTTTGCAGGTTTTCAAAAGCGCCACAACTTTAAACGAGGCCCCATGTCTCACGGTTCCAAGAACCACCGCGAGCCTGGATCGATCGGGCCTGGAACTACTCCTGGTCGCGTTTATCCCGGTAAAAGAATGGCAGGACGTATGGGCAACGTTCAAGTCACCGTCCGCAAACTAACAATTGTCCGGGTGGATACAGAGCAGAATTTGCTGCTAATTAAGGGAGCAGTTCCCGGCAAAGCTGGCGCCTTAGTCAATGTTGTGCCTGAGAAAAAAGTAGGACGTTAGTCAGTAGTCATTAGTCAGTAGTCAGCAGTCAGTAGATAGTGGTTGGTCGTTAGTAGCAAGCAATAACTAAGAACTAAAAGCTGAAAACTAAGAACCCAAAACTAAGACCTGAGAACAGACAACAGACAACAGACAACAGACAACAGACAACTAATCAACAGACAACTAACAACAGACAAAGGACAAAAGATATGGTTAACTGTGTAGTGCGAAATTGGCAAGGCGAAGAAGTTGGGGAAACAACTTTAGAACTGCGCGTAGCCAAAGAAGAAAATGCCTCTCACATCGTTCACAGAGCATTGACGCGGCAACTAAATAACGCTCGTCAAGGAAATGCTTGCACCAAAACTCGATCGGAAGTTAGAGGCGGTGGCCGCAAACCCTGGCGTCAAAAAGGCACGGGTCGAGCCAGAGCAGGTTCTATCCGTTCTCCGCTGTGGCGGGGCGGCGGTGTCATCTTCGGGCCAAAACCGAGAGACTTTGAAGTCAAAATGAACAAAAAGGAACGCCGTCTCGCTTTGCGGACAGCATTCCAAAGTCGCACCGAAGACATCATTGTGGTTGAAGAATTTGCAGAGCAATTTCCGAGACCGAAAAGCAAAGAATTGCTGAGTGCGATCGCCCGCTGGGGCATCGAACCCGATACAAAAGTTCTGTTAATCTTGCCAGAACCGCAACCAAACGTCTACTTATCAGGACGCAACATCGAATTAGTAAACGTCATCTTGGCAACATCCCTGAATGTTTACGACGTTCTCGCGGCTGACAAAATTATCGTCACATCTACAGCCATAGCTAAAATTCAGGAGATTTACGGTGAGTAAAATCGACCCCCGCGACTACGCAGATTTGATCCAGCGTCCGATTCTCACCGAGAAAGCTACCCGAATGATGGAATTAAATCAATTCACATTCGACGTAGCCCCCAAAGCGACCAAGCCTCAAATCAAAGCTGCAATCGAAGAACTATTTAAGGTCAAAGTCATCGGCGTCAACACCCAAAACCCGCCGCGCAAAAAGCGTCGAGTTGGCAAATTCGTCGGCTTTAAACCTTGTTACAAGCGAGCAACCGTAACTCTGACCGACGGAGACTCGATCCGCAAACTCCTATTCCCAGAAGTCTAGACGATTTTGGATTTTAGATTTTAGATTTTAGATTTTAAATTGCGGTTAACTGGTGGGAATTCTCGAACCAGAAGACTCGTAAGTTAACCAAAGATCGCCAATCTTCAACCTAAAATCTAAAATCGATAAACGTCAAATCCAAAATCCAAAATCCAAAATCTAAAATAGATCGATTATGGGCATCCGTTCTTACCGACCTTATACCTCCAGCACCCGAGAACAAACCGTCTCGGACTTTGCTGAAATTACCAGATCAGAGCCAGAAAAGTCTCTAACCAGCAATAAGCACACCAAACAAGGCCGCAACAACCGAGGCGTCATCACCTGTCGCCACCGGGGAGGCGGTCACAAACGGCTTTATAGAGACATCGACTTCCGCCGCGACAAACACAGCATTCCCGCTACCGTCAAGGCGATCGAATACGACCCCAATCGCAACGCCCGCATCGCCCTCCTGTTCTACAAAGACGGCGAAAAACGGTACATCCTGCACCCGCTCAACTTAAACGTCGGTACAGTAATTGTCTCAGGCCCAGACGCGCCGATCGAAATCGGTAACGCCCTCCCCCTGAAGAACATTCCCCTCGGTACCAGCATCCACAACGTCGAGCTAGTACCCGGAAAAGGCGGACAAATCGTTCGCTCCGCCGGCTCCAGCGCTCAGCTAATGGCAAAAGAAGGTAGCTACGTCACCCTCAAACTGCCATCCGGGGAACAGCGCAAAGTCCGCGCCGACTGCTACGCCACCATCGGTCAAGTCGGCAACACCGACGCCAGAAACATCAGCCTGGGTAAAGCCGGCCGCACCCGCTGGAAAGGTCGCAGACCCACCGTTCGCGGTAGCGTCATGAACCCCGTAGACCACCCGCACGGCGGTGGCGAAGGCAGAGCTCCCATCGGGCGTCCGGGGCCTGTCACTCCTTGGGGTAAACCAGCATTGGGTGCAAAAACTCGACGCAAAAACAAGCGCAGCGACGCTTTAATCGTCCGGCGCCGCCGCAAAGCTTCCAAGCGCGGCAAGGGCGGCAGACAAAGCTAGTCATCAGTCAGCAGTCTTCAGTGCTTAGTTATTAACTGCTAACTAATGACTGAGGACTGATGACCAATGACTGCTGACTTCTGACTAATGACTCCTGAATTACTAAAAAAATCATGTCTCGATCGCTAAAAAAAGGCCCGTTTGTCGCAGATCATCTGATGACAAAAATCGAAAAACTCAACGCCGCCGGCCAAAAACAAGTAATTAAAACTTGGTCGCGCTCTTCCACAATCCTGCCCCAAATGGTAGGTCACACGATCGCCGTTCACAACGGCAGACAGCACGTACCCGTCTACCTCACAGACCAAATGGTAGGTCACAAACTCGGAGAATTTTCCCCCACTCGCACCTTTAGAGGTCACGCGAAAAGTGGTGATAAAAAGGCGAAAAGATAGCCGAATTAGGTGACAGGTAATAGGTAGTCGGAAAAAAAAATTACCAATTACCAATTACCTTTTGCCCAATTACCAATTACCAATTACCGAAATCGAAATGGCTATAGATACCACATCCGAAATTAAGGCGATCGCCCGTTACATCAGAACATCCCCCTTCAAAGTGCGCCGAGTCCTCGACCAAATTCGCGGCAAAAGCTATCAAGAAGCGCTGATTTTACTCGAATTCATGCCCTACCGCGCCTGCGAACCAATCGTCAAAGTTTTGCGCTCGGCAGTAGCCAACGCCGAACACAATGCAGGATTGGATAAATCCAAGCTGGTAGTTTCTCAAGCTTACGCAGACCAAGGCCCAGTCCTCAAACGCTTTAGACCCCGCGCTCAAGGTCGCGCCTACCAAATCCGCAAGCCAACCTGTCACATAACCGTAGTAGTAGCTCCGCTCTTAGAAAACTAAACCAGGGAAAAACGTAAGAGGTAATAAACAGCTTAAAGTTGAAAAAAATGGGTAATCACCAATTACCAATTACCAATTACCAATTACCAATTACCAATTAACTCATCAACTATTATGGGCCAAAAAATACATCCAATTGGTTTTCGCCTCGGCATTACCCAAGAGCACCGCTCTCGCTGGTTTGCCGATCCCAAAAACTATCCAGAACTCTTGCAAGAAGACTATAAAATTCGCAAGTACGTTCGTAAAACCCTCAGCAATGCTGGGATTTCCTCGGTCAAAATTGAGCGGAAAGCCGATCAAATCGACCTAGAAGTCTTCACCGCCCGACCAGGCGTTGTCGTAGGCCGCGGCGGAGCAGGCATCGAAACCTTGCGCGTCGGTTTGCAGCAGCAACTCGGTAGCAATCGCCAAATCCGCATCAACGTCGTCGAAGTCCAGCGAGTAGATGCCGATGCCACACTGATCGCGGAATACATCGCTCAGCAACTAGAACGGCGCGTATCCTTCCGCCGAGTAGTCCGCCAAGCAATCACCCGCGCCCAAAAAGTCGGCATCCAAGGCATCAAAATTCAAGTCAGCGGACGCCTCAACGGTGCAGAAATTGCCCGTACCGAATGGACACGGGAAGGAAGAGTCCCCTTGCACACGCTGCGGGCAGACATCGACTACTCCTACTGCACTGCTCAAACCATCTACGGTATTCTGGGCATTAAAGTTTGGGTTTTCAAAGGCGAAATTATTCCCGGACAGGAACAAGAGGCTGCACCAAATGCAGCAGTGCCCCGTACCAAACAAAAGCGCCGCCGCCAGAACTTTGAAGATCGATCGAACGAAGGCTAGCTAATTGTTAACTGTTAGTTGTCACTTGTTAATTGTCAGTTGTTCCAAACCAATTAGCAATTAGCAATCACCAATTACCAATTACCAATTACCAATTACCCAACTCCCTTTCGCCATGTTAAGCCCTAAAAGAACCAAATTCCGCAAACAACAGCGCGGGCGAATGAGCGGTGTTGCCACCCGCGGCAACACAGTTAGCTTTGGCGACTTCGCGCTCCAAGCCGTCGAACCCGCCTGGATCACTTCCCGCCAAATAGAAGCCGGACGGCGCGCCATGACCCGCTATATCCGCCGGGGCGGCAAAATCTGGATTCGCATTTTTCCCGACAAACCAGTCACCCAGCGCGCAGCAGAAACCCGGATGGGTTCCGGTAAAGGCTCACCTGAGTTTTGGGTTGCCGTGGTCAAACCGGGCCGGGTAATGTTTGAAATTGGCGGCGTAAGTGAAGAAACTGCCCGCGAAGCAATGCGTTTGGCATCTTTCAAATTACCAATTAAAACCAAGTTCATCACTCGCGAAGAAGACCAGTCATAGCGAAGAGCGAAGGTAGAATTAGGTCTGTATTAATCAGCATTTTAAACGGCTACAGCATTTTAAAATCTGGCTTTCATAACTTTTCTTTCCTTCGACCTTCAGCCAAGCGAGACAATTATGTCTTCTGTCCTACCGATCGCTAACGAGAAAGCACACAATTATGTCTTTGACCAAGATTAAAGAAGCTAGAGAATTAAGCGATGCTGCAGTAGCAGAGCAAATTTTAGCAGTCAAGCGCCAACTAATGGAATTGCGGCTCCAGCAAGCTACCGGCCGCATGGAAAAGCCTCACCTGTTCAAGCACGCCAAACACCGGCTAGCTCAATTGATGACAGTTGAACGCGAGCGCCAAATCGTTGCTGAGAAAGAAGCGGCCGAAAAATCAGCCGCAGCTAAAGAAACTGCAGATTCTGCTCCCAGCCCAGAAGTCAGCCCAGAGTGAGCAGCAGCCTAGCCTCGGCTCGCACAGTAGCTAAAAAAAAGTCAATTGCACAACAAAAATAGGTAGCTATGGCAATTAAAGAACGAGTTGGCGTAGTAGTCAGCGACAAGATGGATAAAACCGTCGTGGTAGCAATCGAAAACCGCTCCTCCCACACCAAATACGGCAAAATCGTAGTCCGCACCAAGCGCTACAAAGCTCATGACGAAGAAAATCAGTGCAAATCGGGCGATCGCGTCCGCATCACTGAAACTAGACCCCTGAGCAAAACCAAACGTTGGACGGTTGCTGAGATTTTCGGGACAAAAAACGGCTAACAGTTAATTGCGATCTCGCGATCGCCCGATCGGTACTTGATTAATCAATTAGCCGTCAACAGTCAACAGTTAACAGTCAACAATCACCATGATTCAACCCCAGACATACCTCAATGTCGCCGACAATAGCGGAGCCCGCAAACTGATGTGCATCCGCGTATTGGGAGGCGGCAACCGTCGCTACGGCGGAGTCGGCGATGTTATCATTGCCGTCGTCAAAGACGCCATCCCCAATATGGCCGTCAAAAAATCAGATGTCGTTCGGGCCGTCGTTGTCAGAACCCGCAAAGGTTTGCGCCGCGACAGTGGCATGAGCATTCGTTTTGACGATAACGCCGCCGTTATTATCAACGTAGATGGCAACCCCAAAGGCACTCGCGTCTTCGGCCCCGTCGCCCGCGAACTGCGCGACAAAAACTTTACTAAAATCGTTTCCTTAGCCCCGGAGGTACTTTAAAATGTACGGAAAAAAGGGTAAAGCAACTAGCGAACTGCAGCGCTACAGAATGCACGTCAAAGCAGGCGACACCGTGCAAATAATTACTGGCAAAGAGAAAGGAAAAGTCGGACAAATCTTAAAGACATATCCTAAAGTCAGCAAAGTAATTGTTAAAGGTGTAAATATCAGAACCAAGCACGTCAAGCCCCAGCAAGAGGGAGAATCAGGCAAAATAGTCACGTTTGAGGCTCCCATTCACAGCTCAAATGTCATGCACTATTCCGAAAAAGAGAAAATAGCCAGCCGCGTTTGCTATACATTTAGCGAAGATGGCCGGAAACTGCGACAACTCAAAAAAACAGGAGAAATCCTCGATAATTAGTCATTAGTCATTAGTCATTAGTCATTAGTCATTAGTCATTAGACAAATGCTTTCCTGACAACAGTCAACGGACAACTGACAACTGACAACTGACAACAGTCAACTGACAACTAATAATTCCCTGACCAAGCCCAGGGACAGTTAACGAAACACAAAAACTATGCCGGACAAACTCAAGGTTCTTTATCAAGGAAAAATCGTTCCCACACTGATGGATCAGTTTAAATATACTAATATCCATCAGGTTCCCAAACTCGTCAAAGTCACAGTGAACCGCGGTTTGGGAGAAGCATCTCAAAACGCTAAGGCACTGGATTCGTCGATCAACGAAATTGGCATCATCACCGGGCAAAAACCAGTGGTGACGCGGGCGAAAAAAGCGATCGCAGGCTTCAAAATCCGCAAAGGAGTACCCGTCGGCGTAATGGTGACGCTGCGCGGCGATCGGATGTACGATTTTCTCGATCGGCTGATCAACCTCGCACTCCCCCGCATCCGCGACTTCCGCGGCATCAGCCCCAAAAGCTTTGACGGGCGCGGCAATTACAGCTTGGGTCTGAGAGAACAGCTAATTTTTCCAGAAATAGAATATGACCGCATCGATCAAATTCGAGGCATGGACATTTCAATTATCACCACAGCAAACACCGACGAAGAAGGACGCGCCTTGCTTAAAGAAATGGGAATGCCGTTCCGGGACAACTAAGCACTAGAGTAAGAAGCAAAAGATGGCAGCTAACGATACCATAGCAGATATGTTGACGCGCATTCGCAATTCTTGCATGGCGCGCCACCAAACAACGCAAATTCCAGCTACAAAAATGACCCGCAGCATCGCCCAAGTCCTCAAAAGTGAAGGCTTCATCGGCGAATTTGAAGAAGCAGAAGCAGAAGGGGTCAAGCGACATTTAGTGCTTTCTCTAAAGTACAAAGGTAAAACTCGCAAGCCCATTATCACGGCACTTAAGCGAGTCAGCAAACCAGGACTGCGCGTTTACTCGAACCGTAAAGAATTGCCCAGAGTGTTAGGCGGAATTGGCATAGCCATTATTTCTACCTCCAGCGGCATTATGACCGATCGAGAAGCTCGACGCCAAGGTTTGGGCGGTGAAGTGCTTTGTTATGTTTGGTAGTCATTAGTCATTAGTCATTAGTCACTGGTCGTTGGCAACAGACTCAAAAATCAATCACTAAGGACTAATAACTAAGCACTAATAATCAAGGACTAATAACTAAAAACAAAGGACAAAAAACTATGTCGCGAATTGGCAAGCGTCCGATTAGCATCCCCACGAAAGTCACCGTCACCCTAGACGGTCAAAAAGTAGCCGTCAAAGGCCCTAAAGGTGAACTTTCCCGAGTTATTCCAGCCGAAATCCTCATGGGAATTGAAGGCGAGACTTTACTCGTTACCCGCCGAGACGAATCTCGCGTCGCCAGACAACTGCACGGCTTGTGCCGCACCCTAGTCGCCAACATGGTCGAAGGTGTATCTCAAGGTTTTCAGCGGCGTCTCGAAATCATCGGCACAGGTTATCGGGCACAGGTTCAAGGACGGAACCTGATTTTAAACGTCGGTTACAGCAAACCCGTTGAAATGCCCCCTCCAGAAGGCATCACAATGGCAGTTGAAGGCAACACCAACGTCATTGTCTCCGGCATTGACAAAGAACTCGTAGGCAATACAGCAGCCCGCATCCGCGCGGTGCGTCCGCCCGAAGTCTATAAGGGCAAAGGCATTCGCTACAGTGGCGAAGTTGTCCGTCGCAAAGCTGGTAAAACAGGCAAAACAGGTAAGAAGTAACCGTCAGTAACCCAGGTCTAAAGACACGCTCGCTTGTAGGGGCAATTCCCGCAAGCCATACTGACGGGCCTAAGACTTTCGAGGTCTACGTTTTTGGAGTCACGACACCGGGAGAATGCGTAGCTAGTTCCCTGCTCTGTCATTTGCAACTAAACAGTCTTAAGGTCACTGAGATAGTGTTGCAAGTCTAAAAAGCTCTTAAAACATTGGCGAAGCTAACATCACCCCGCAAGGGAGGCTCCGAGGAGCAAATCCGAAGTGTCATTTCTCTCTCAGGTCTAAAGACTCGCTCGTTTCCCATTTACCGAGTATTTATATGAAGCTTACTCGCAAAGAATCAGTCCAGCGCAGACACCGCCGGGTGCGGCGCAAGGTGTTCGGCACCTCCGAACGTCCCAGACTAGCGGTATTTCGCTCAGATCAGCACATCTACGCTCAAGTAATCGACGACACGGCACAGCACACTTTGGCTGCTGCGTCAACCCTCGATCCCGAATTGAAGTCATCTCTCAGTTCTGGTGGCAACTGCTCCGCGAGCGTGCAAGTCGGTCAGTTGATTGCCAAACGCTGTTCCAGCGCTGGCATAGTCAAAGTCGTATTCGATCGGGGAGGCAACCTCTATCACGGTCGTGTTAAAGCCCTCGCAGAAGCAGCTCGCGAAGCGGGGTTAGACTTCTAGAGGGGGTAATGGGTAGCGGGTAATGAGTAATTAAAAAGTAAAAAGTCAAAAGTTGAAAGTTAAAAGGCCAAATCCAGATTTCTTCTATTTTTACTTTTTACTCAAACAATTACCACTTGCCGATCGCCTTTCACCAATTACTAATTCCCACAGGACAAAACTATGGCAGAACAAAAAGAACAGCGCAACAAGAAAAAAAGCAGCAGCAACAACAAAGGGCGCGAAAAAGAATCCGAATGGCAAGAACGGGTTGTTCAGATTCGGCGCGTTACCAAAGTAGTCAAAGGCGGTAAAAAACTCAGCTTCCGCGCCATAGTCATTATCGGCAACGAACGCGGTCAAGTTGGAGTAGGAGTCGGCAAAGCTAGCGACGTAATCGGTGCCGTTAAAAAAGGCGTCGCTGACGGCAAAAAGCACCTAATTGAAGTCCCCCTCACCAAATCTAACTCCATCCCTCACCCCATCAACGGTGACGGTGGCGGAGCTAAAGTCATGATGCGGCCGGCCGCTCCGGGAACCGGGGTAATTGCAGGGGGAGCAGTGCGAACTGTTCTCGAACTAGCAGGAGTCCGCAACATCTTAGCCAAACAGCTAGGTTCTGGAAATCCCTTAAACAACGCCCGAGCCGCAGTCAATGCCCTCTCCACCCTCCGCACCTTGTCCGAAGTTGCTCAAGAGCGCGGAATTCCAGTAGAAAACCTCTACGGTTAGGGCACGCGAGAATGGGAAACTGTAAGTTTTGAGTGTTAAGTGCTTGCGGTGAAAATAAAAAAATCCGCAACTTAAAACTCACGCACTCAAAACTACTGCGTACCCCCTCTCTAAATACCAATTACCAATTACCAATTACTAAAACTATGAGATTGCAAGACGCCCGACCCAAAGCAGGCTCCCAAAAGCGCCCCCGACGCTTGGGCAGAGGTATTTCTGCCGGTCAAGGCGCGAGCTCCGGCAAAGGGATGCGCGGTCAAAAATCTAGAGCCGGTAGCGGCACTAGACCGGGTTTTGAAGGAGGTCAAAATCCTCTCTACCGCCGTCTCCCCAAGTTGAAAAGCTTCCCTCTAGTGAACCGGAAAGAGTACACTACCATTAATGTAAGTAAATTAGCATCGCTGCCAGCAAACACCGAAGTTACTCTCACCTCTTTGATCCAAGCAAAAATTGTCACCACAGACGATGGGCCGCTGAAAATCTTAGGAGATGGTGAACTCAATGTACCTTTGCAAGTGCGCGCCTCGGCTTTTACCGCAGGTGCTCGCACAAAAATTGAAGCCGCAGGCGGAAGTTGCGAATTAGTTGCGTGAAGATTTGAGGTTTGAGAGTATGTCCAAATCTCAAATCCTCTCTTCTTGCTATCAGAAAATGATTTAGTCGAAAATCCCAAATCTAAAATCCCAAATCGTAACTATGGACGTTAGTAGAGAGAAAGCGCCAACTGCACAAGAGACGTTCATGCAGATGGCTCAAGCTGCTGGTTTACGAGGCCGCATCCTCGTAACCATTGGCTTACTGATTTTAGTACGCCTGGGTGTCCACTTGCCAGTCCCCGGCATCGATCGAGTCGCCTTTGCCCAAAACGTCCAAAATAGCCCTTTAATTGGCTTTTTGGATTTGTTCTCAGGAGGCGGCTTGTCAGCTTTGGGGATTTTCGCGCTGGGGATTTTGCCCTACATTAATGCTTCAATTATTGTGCAACTTCTAACTGCGGCTCTGCCAAGCTTAGAAGACTTGCAGAAAAATGAAGGAGAAGCAGGGCGGCGCAAGATTTCTCAAATTACTCGCTACGTTTCTTTGGGCTGGGCAATTCTGCAAAGTATTGGCATTGCGATTTGGGTCAGCCCTTTTGCTCAATCTCCATCGCCTTTATTCATAGCACAAACTGCTTTGGCTCTGACAGCCGGCTCAATGTTTGTGATGTGGATATCGGAGGTGGTGACGGAGCGAGGTATCGGGAACGGAGCGTCGCTGCTGATTTTTATCAATATTGTGTCGGTATTGCCGCGCTCTTTGGGACAAACTTTTGAATTGGCTCAAAGTGGGGACACGCAAGTGGTCGGCCGTGTAGTCGTTCTGCTGCTGGTCTTTTTGGTGACGATTGTCGGGATTGTTTTTGTTCAGGAAGGTACTCGCCGCATTCCGATTATTTCGGCCCGCCGCCAAGTCGGCCGCAAAGTTTATCGGGAGAGCCGGAGTTATCTGCCCCTGCGCTTGAATCAAGGCGGAGTGATGCCGATTATTTTTGCATCTTCGGTGTTGATTGTGCCTTCTTTCCTCGCTCAGTCTCTCAATAACCCGTTTTTGGTTCAAGTTGCTAATGTTTTGAGTCCGAACGGGCCGGCGCCTTGGGCTTACGCGCTGTTTTATCTGACTTTGATTCTGTTCTTCAGCTATTTCTACGCTTCGTTGATTGTCAACCCCGTAGATATGTCTCAGAACTTGAAAAAAATGGGCGCCAGCATTCCTGGAATTCGTCCGGGTCAGAAAACGAGTGATTATGTGGAGAAGGTTTTGAACCGTTTGACTTTCTTGGGAGCTATTTTTCTCGGTCTGGTGGCCATTGTACCAACTGCTGTAGAAAGCGCGATCGGCGTGCAAACTTTTAGAGGTTTTGGCGCAACTTCCCTACTGATTCTAGTAGGTGTGGCGATCGAAACTGCTAAGCAAATTCAAACTTACGTCATCTCCCAACGATATGAAGGAATGGTGAAGTAATCGCAATGCAATTTATTTTCATGGGGCCTCCAGGGGCGGGGAAGGGAACTCAGGCTCAGATATTAGCCGCTCTCTGGAAAATACCCCACATTTCTACGGGCGACATCCTGCGCGCCTGCGTGGTGGCGAAAACTGCCTTGGGTCTAAAGGCGCAAGCTTACATGGACAGGGGTGAGTTGGTTCCCGACCAATTGCTGATGGATATCGTGCAGGAACGCTTGAATGAACCGGACGCTAATGCGGGCTGGATTCTTGACGGCTTTCCCCGCACAGTCGCCCAGGCAACTTTTTTAGACAAACTGCTGGACGAGCGATTCGGTGCCGAGGGGAGTACACCGAACCCGAAATTTGGTCTCAAAGCTGTTAATCTTGACGTGCCTGACGACATTTTGGTGTCTCGCCTGCTCTCGCGGGGCCGGCAGGATGACAATGAGGAGACGATCCGCCGCCGGTTGCAAGTTTATCGCGAGCAAACTGAGCCTTTGATTGATTTTTACAGCGGCCGCCAACAGTTAGTTGCGGTTGATGGCGATCGAGCAATGGAATTAGTCACCGCTCAACTGCAACAATCTCTCTCGATCGACTCTTGAACCCTCTCAATACAGCTTGTTACTCACAAGCTTTTGCTAAGATATGTTAACTAGGAGCTTTTTGTGCTATCAGGTTTTGTGAGGGTTGCTAGAGACCGGATTGAACTCGATACTAATTGCCACAACTTTACTCAAGTAAAGCTAAAACAAGCGGTTGGTTGAGTATTAAAGTCGATCGAGTCGCCCGAATTCTTGCCCCCGTTCCCGTTTGACTCCTACCAGTAAATAGGTTTTGAGGCCAACGCCGGGACACTCCTAGTTAATCAAATGTAGAGTTGAGGTAAATACCAAATTGTCTAAGCAAGATTTAATTGAAATGGAAGGGACAGTGACGGAATCCCTGCCCAATGCGATGTTTCGCGTTGACCTAGATAATGGGTTTAACGTGCTGGCTCACATTTCCGGCAAGATCCGCCGCAACTACATCAAAATTCTGCCTGGCGATCGCGTCAAAGTCGAATTGACTCCCTACGACTTGACCAAAGGCAGGATTACTTATCGCCTTCGGAAAAAATAGGCTTAGATAAAACTTTCTAAAAACTAATTCTAAGTTTAATTAGAGAGAATTTGGTAAAAAGCTTCAAATTTATGCTATAATGCTACGTTTGTAGTGTTGCCGAGAAGGGCGTCAACAACCCACCGGTGTACCGGGTTAAGTCATTGCTACGCCGTAAAAGTATCGCTCGCCAACATTTTTGTTTTGTGCAGGCGAACTTTACCCCAGCAATGGGAGTGGGTGCAAGCGGGCTCCTTCATGAAACAACCCGCACTTTATACAATTTAATCGAGGAGAGGTCTACACCTTGCCCAGCCTCTCCTCCCACCGCTCTACGGGCAGTCCCAGCGTGCCTGTTCTCCGCTAGAGCGGGGTTCTCCAGGCAGGAAGAAAGATGAAAGTTCGAGCATCTGTCAAAAAAATTTGTGAAAAATGTCGCGTCATCCGCCGTCGCGGTCGAGTGATGGTGATATGCACTAACCCGAAACACAAACAGCGCCAAGGTTAGAAAAAAGCAAGATTGGGCAATGCACGCAGGTGCATCCTAATTGAACATTGTAGCCAAACAGGAAAACTAGGGAGACAAAAGTGTGGCACGGATTGCCGGGGTAGACCTTCCACGCGATAAGCGCGTCGAAATAGGTCTGACATACATTTACGGAATAGGCTTGTCGCGGGCCCAAAAAATTATCGCTGCAACAGGCGTAAATCCTGACACTCGCGTCAAGGATTTAACAGAGGCCGACGTGACAGCTCTGCGGGCTCATGTAGAAACCACATACCAAATCGAAGGAGACCTCCGGCGCTGGGAGTCAATGAACATCAAGCGCCTGATGGACATCGGAACTTATCGCGGTCGGCGTCACCGTTTGGGTCTGCCGGTGCGGGGACAACGAACCCGTACCAACGCCAGAACCCGTCGTGGCGTCCGCCGAACAGTTGCGGGCAAGAAAAAGGCTCCTTCCAAGAAGTAACATCTTTTTGGGAAAAATACGCTGGGGGCTGCTGGCTCCTAGCGCTTCGGGACATTAGTTGAGAGAAACGTTAAAGAGACTAATATGGCGCGACCACAAACAGGCAAGAAATCTGGTGCAAAAAAGCAGAAACGGAATGTACCCAATGGGGTAGGCTACATCCAGTCTACCTTTAACAACACGATTGTAACTATTACCGACCTCAACGGCGAAGTAATATCCTGGGCATCCGCAGGTTCCAGCGGTTTTAAAGGAGCTAAAAAGGGCACTCCCTTTGCAGCTCAAACAGCAGCAGAAAGTGCTGCCCGCAGAGCCAACGACCAAGGAATGCGCCAAATAGAAGTAATGGTGAGCGGACCCGGAGCAGGTCGAGAAACGGCTATTCGGGCGCTGCAAGGGGCGGGACTGGAAATCACCCTGATTAGAGATGTTACCCCAATTCCTCACAACGGCTGTCGCCCTCCCAAGCGGCGTAGAGTCTAAAACGATTTGAGATTTTAGATTTTAGATTTTGGATAATGGCTAACTGCTTAAAGTCAAAAACTAATGGTTCTAACTGTTGCCCCGTCCATCCAAAATCCGAAATCCATTCAGGGGTATGCTCTGCAATCTAAAATCCAAAATCAAAAATCCACAGTGGAAAAGGGAGGTCACTCCGTGGCGCAGTTTCAAATTGAATGTATAGAGTCTAACACTGACAAAGACCGGAGTCAGTACGGAAAATTCGTCCTGGAACCGCTCGATCGCGGTCAGGGAACAACTGTTGGGAATGCGCTTCGGCGAGTTCTGCTGTCAAATTTGGAAGGAACAGCAGTAACTTCAGTCCGAATCGCGGGCGTCAATCACGAGTTTGCCACGATCGAAGGGGTACGTGAGGATGTTCTAGAAATTCTCCTGAACATGAAAGAGGTCGTCCTCAAAACTCATTCTCAGCAGCCGCAAATCGGCAGGTTGCGGATTGAGGGGCCTGTCACAGTAACGGCCGATCGATTCGATTTGCCCTCAGAGGTGGAATTGATCGATCGATCCCAGTACATTGCAACTCTCTCCCCCGGCTCAGTTCTGGAAATGGAATTCAGAATTGAAAAAGGCATCGGATACCGAGCAGTAGACCGCAGTCGAGATGATGGGTCGGCTTTGGATTTTCTCCAAATTGACGCCATCTTTATGCCGATTCGCAGAGTCAACTACAGCGTTGAAGATGCTCGCGTAGGCGGGACGGTCGAGAAAGACCGGCTGATTATGGAAATCTGGACTGATGGCAGCGTGACTCCTCAAGAAGCTTTGAGTCAATCTGCCCACATCCTGGTAGATTTATTTGCACCTCTCAAAGACATCACCCAAGATTCTCTCAAACCAGAGTATCCAGGTGAAGCCGATCCTACTAGCCAAATTCCGATCGAAGAATTGCAGTTGTCCGTCCGGGCTTACAACTGTCTCAAGCGGGCTCAGATCAACTCAGTTGCAGACTTATTGGATTATACCCAAGAAGACTTGCTCGAAATCAAGAATTTCGGGCAGAAGTCCGCAGAAGAAGTGATTGAAGCTTTACAAAAACGCTTGGGCATTACCTTGCCACAGGAAAAATCAGCTAAAAGTTAATCAACGGGTAACGGGTAAAAAAGTTCTGAATTTTAAGTAGGTGAGTTTTTAAGTTAAAGAATTCACCCCTCAAAACTCGCGGACTATCCCGGCGCCCAATTACCAATTACCAATTACCAACTGCCATGCGTCACCGCTGTCGCGTTCCCCAACTCAACAAACCGGCTGACCAGCGCCGCGCCCTGCTGCGCTCGCTGACCACCGAATTAATCCGCCACGGTAAAATTACTACCACTCTCGCCCGCGCCAAAGCGCTGCGCCCAGAGGCGGACAGAATGATTACCCTGGCAAAAGATGGCTCATTGGCCGCTCGCCGGCAAGCTATGGGCTTTATCTACGACAAACAGTTAGTACACGCTTTGTTTGAAGCAGCCCAAGAACGGTACGGCTCGCGCAACGGGGGCTACACCCGCGTAGTGCGAACAGTCCCCCGCCAAGGAGACAATTCCGAAATGGCGATCGTTGAACTGGTTTAATTCAATTTTGGGTTGGAGATTTGTGATTTATGACTGACAATCCAAAATCCCCAATCGAAAATCCCCAATCGATACAGCGCGTTGCTCTGGTGATCCAATACCTCGGCACTAACTTTCACGGTTGGCAGCGACAGCCGAACCAGCGTACAGTACAAGAAGAAATTGAAACAGCAATATCGACTGTTCTGGAACGCCCGGTAACGCTGCACGCTGCCGGGAGAACTGATGCGGGAGTTCACGCCGCTGCTCAAGTAGCCCATTTTGACGCCCACGGCCCAATTCCGGCTCACCGCTGGGCAAGCGTTCTCAACTCTCGACTGGCAAAAGATATTTTAATTCGAGCTTCGGCAAAGGTGGAACCTACCTGGCACGCTCGGTTCTCAGCCAGTTGGCGGCGCTATCGCTACACCCTTTATACAGATCCGACCCCTAATTTGTTTGTGCGTCCTTTTGCTTGGCACTGCTATCACGCCCCTGTGGATGAATCTTTGATTCAGACAGCTTTGACACCGCTAATCGGGCGGCATCATCTGGCAGCTTTCCACCGCGCGGGATCAGCCCGCCCCCATTCCTGGGTGGACGTGCAAGCGGCCGAGTGTCAGCGTTCTGGGCCTCTTATCTATATAGAGGTTCAGGCAAGCGGGTTTCTGTACGGGATGATGCGGCTGCTGGTGGGGTTGCTGGTGCAGGTGGGTCGCGGGGAAAGGCCGATCGACAATTTCACAGATATCTGGGTCAACGAACGCCGAGAAATGGTAAAATATGCCGCTCCCGCTCAAGGTTTGTGCCTGCTGCGGGTTGGCTATTCAGAATTTCCCTTTCCCCCAGATGTCTGGTACGACACTCAGCCAAAATTAGTCATTAGTCATTAGTCATTAGTCATTAGTCATTAGTCATTAGGTAACTACTAATAAAAAACTAAGGACAACTAACAATTAAAAACTGACAACTGACAACTGACAACTGACAACTAACAACAGTTAACAGTTAATAGACAACTAACAACAAACAATGAACAAAACTTACGTCCCTACTCAAGACTCCCTAGAGCACAAGTGGTACGTGGTCGATGCCGCCGACCAGCGGCTGGGCCGTCTGGCAACTGAAGTTGCCATGTACCTCCGGGGGAAACACAAACCGACTTACACTCCTTCTATGGATACCGGCGACTTCGTAATTGTCATCAATGCGGACAAAATCGCTGTTACTGGCAAAAAACGCACCCAGAAAATCTACCGCCGCCATTCTGGAAGACCGGGCGGGATGAAAACAGAAACTTTTGCCAAATTGCAAGCACGTTTGCCCGAAAGAATTGTCGAAGAAGCTATACGAGGAATGCTGCCTCACACTTCTCTGGGCAGACAACTGTTTACTAAACTGAAGGTGTACGCTGGCCCCAACCACCCGCACCAAGCTCAAAAACCAGAAGAATTAATTGTTCACACGATTCCGGGAGGAAATGAGTAATGCAAGCAACAGATACATCCGGTCGCGCTGTGTACTGGGGTACCGGCCGCCGCAAGCGTTCCGTAGCGCGGGTGCGCTTGGTTCCCGGCACTGGCATACTGACTGTCAATGGTAAAGAGGGGGATTTGTACCTGCAATTCAACCCTACTTATTTGGCTCTCGCTAAGGCCCCTCTGGAAACTTTGGGTCTGGAAAATGAGTACGACATTTTGGTAAAAGTCGAAGGCGGTGGCTTGACAGGTCAGGCTGACTCGATTCGCTTGGGTGTCGCTAGAGCACTTTGTCAATTAGACCCGGACAACCGCAAGCCTCTGAAGACTGAGGGCTATTTGACTCGCGACCCGCGGGCCAAAGAACGGAAAAAGTACGGTTTGCGGAAAGCTCGCAAAGCTCCTCAATACTCGAAGCGGTAATCCAGGGAAGAAGGAAGAAGGAACCAGGAAAAGGCAAAAATTATCTATCCAGATTTTATCTGCCTTTTTTTGAAGTTTATTTCCGATTCCTGATTCCTGGTTCCAACAGATATAAGGCAAAATTCGTGCTGTTGTTGGTGTACAAGTCCTGCGGCAGCTAAAATGGTTGTAAAGTCAAAAATTAGAGAGTAAAAAACAATGGCAAAAGAAGGCATTCACCCTGAGTGGTATCCCGAATCTCAGGTTTATTGCAACGGCGAACTTGTGATGACTGTGGGTTCAACAAGACCAAAGCTTCAAGTTGATGTCTGGTCGGGAAATCATCCTTTCTATACTGGCACTCAGAAGATTATTGATACTGAAGGTCGTGTGGAGCGCTTTATGCGGAAATACGGCATGACCGAGGTAGAAATGCCGAAGGCAGATGCTTCCTCTGGACCGCTGAAAATGGAAGATCCGAAAGCAGATGCTGCTAAGGCTGCTGGTAAAGGCAAAAAGAAGAAGTAGCCGGATTGTCATTTGTCCGCAGTTTGTTGAGAGTAGTTCTTTCTACTGGCAACTTACCGCCCTCGGATTTTAGATTTTAGATTGAAGACTTCGCTAGGCAGGCAGTTGAGTTCGATCGCGTAGAGCTCGATCGACATTCTATCCTAACTGCTCTTGAGTTCTAAAATCTAAAATCTAAAATCTAAAATCTAAAATCGATCCGCCCTCGGATTGGAGAGTTTAGATTGAAGACTTGCTAAGCAGGCAGTAGATTTCGATCAAGTAGAGTTCGATCGAGATTCTATCCCAACTGTTCTTCAAATCTAAAATCTAAAATCTAAAATCTAAAATCTAAAATCGATTGACAAAGGACAACTGACAATGGCTGAATCTTATTTGCTGGATAAATTGAAGTCGGTAGAGCAAACTTTTAATGAGTTGACTCGCCGCATGGCTGACCCGGATGTGGCTAGGGACAATCAAGAGTTTCAACGGGTAGCGAAAGCTCGATCGTCCTTGGAGGAAGTGGTCGATACTTTTGCTCTGTGGAAAACCACTCAGGAAGATTTGGTGGGCGCGCGACAGGTTCTCAAGGAAGCTGCGGGCGATCGAGAAATGCAGCAAATGGCTGCGCTGGAAGTTGAGGAACTTGAGGCGAAGCTGGAGAATTTGGAAAGTCGTTTGAAGGTTTTGCTGCTCCCCCGCGACCCGAACGATGACAAGAATATTATGCTGGAAATTCGGGCGGGTACTGGGGGAGATGAGGCTAGTATTTGGGCGGGAGATTTGCTGCGGCTGTATTCGCGCTACGCTCAAACTCAAGGCTGGGTGGTGAAGTTGGTGAGCGAGTCGCTGGCGGAAATGGGCGGCTTTAAAGAGGTGATTCTGGAAATTACAGGCGACAGCGTTTACAGCAAGCTGAAGTTTGAGGCTGGGGTACACCGGGTGCAGCGAGTGCCTGTGACTGAGGCTGGCGGCAGGGTGCATACTTCGACGGCGACGGTGGCTGTGATGCCGGAGGTTGATGATGTGGAGATTCACATCGATCCGAAGGATATTGAGATGAGTACGGCTCGATCGGGCGGCGCTGGCGGTCAAAACGTGAACAAGGTGGAAACTGCTGCGGATTTGTTTCACAAGCCGACGGGAATTCGGATTTTCTGTACTGAGGAGCGCAGTCAGTTGCAGAATAAGGAGCGGGCGATGCAGATTTTGCGGGCTAAGCTCTATGAGATGAAGTTGCGGGAGCAGCAGGATGAGGTGAAGTCGCGGCGTTTGGCTCAGGTTGGTACTGGTTCGCGATCGGAGAAGATTCGCACCTACAACTATAAGGACAATCGGGCTACTGACCACCGTTTGGGGGAAAATTTCTCGCTCAATAGTGTTTTGGAAGGGGATATTGAGGGGATTATTCAAACTTGCATTTCTCAGGATCAGCAGGAACGTTTGGCTGAGTTGGCTGCTTCTACTAATTGATGGAGTGATGGGGGACTAGGCGCATTGTTTGCTCAGCCTCAGTTCCCTTGTTACGCGGGAGATATGGTTGAGTAGGGCTTCCCAAATTGCATCGGCGATCGCCACTGGATATTTGAAATGTTCGAGGTCGTATTGTACAATGACTTCTAGGGGTGCTAGGATTTGCTGGTTTCGACAACTGGCAATTGCTGCGATCGCCTCTTGTTGCCATCTGGCAAATAGTCTGTAGCTGAAAAAGGAACTGCATTTTTGTCCTTTCTTGTTCAGGTAAACGACTATTACTTGATGTTGTTTGGGGTACACTTTGACTATGCGGTTGACGGGCATTTTCAGGGCTTCGGCAGCTTCCGTTTTGGAGATTTGCCAGCGCTGGGGTTTTAGCCAACCGGAGGCTGTGAGGCTTTGACGGGTGTTGCTGGGCTTGTGAGTTTTTAGATTGCGTCTCTTGGTCATTTTTACTTTCCCTGATGTCTGTCTTCGGTTTTAAAGTTTGATCGGGCTGTCCCCTTATGTTGGGTTCCTCGCTCAGAACCATTTGTTTAGCGACTCGTTGGGTCTATCAAAACTTAAGTTGTAATTATTAGTTTACTTGCAATCCTTTCCTGTGTCAAGTGTAATTATGAATTGCAAGTGGAAAATTTAGGAGTTGGGAAGTAAACTGAGTTATGTGGGATTAAGTAGTGACGGCAGTTGTGAACGCAGAAGCTAAGAAAAAATTGATCGAGATTGTCAAACTAGCTCGCGGTTCGATGAGTCAGCGGGCATTCGGCAAGCTTCTGGGCGTCTCTGCGACTGCGGTTCAGTTGTGGGAAAAAGGTCAGAGCATCCCAGATACAGAAAATTTGGCTCAGATTGCTGTGAGGGCGGGGTTTACACTTGAAGAGCTGCTCGCTCATCTGGAAGGCAAACCCATGCGTGAACCGGTAGATACTAACGATCTGCTGAAAAAAATTCAATGTATACCAATTAGTGAGTTAGCCGTGGTTGGTAGAGCCGTGATGGATAGACTCGCGGCGGCGGCTGAGTCGTCTGGGAAATATAGTTGATGTATCACTTCGTAAGTAGACTGGTAGATACGGTTGAGTAACCTTCGAGTCGTGAACATCCAAAATAGACAAAAACTTAGTGAAATTATCAAAACAGCTCGCGGGACAATGAGTCAGCGAGCCTTTGGCAAGCTTTTGGGCGTTTCTGCTACTGCTGTTCAGCTTTGGGAAAGAGGCGATACGGTTCCAGAGACGGAAAACTTGGGTAAGCTCGCAGCGAGAGCTGGTTATTCGCTGGAAGAACTTCTGAGATTTTTGGATGGGAAGCCAGTGTCAGATCCGTTAGATATTCAAGATATTGTCAAAAAAATTCAGTTTTTGCCTCTGAGTCAGGTGGCGCTAATTGGTAAAGCTGTCGCGGAGAGATTCGCTGCGTCGGCTGAGGCTGCTGGGGAATGAGTATTAGGCAGATTTATCTGTAAACTAGGAATTGTGGTTATCTGGTGACTAATACTGTGGACGCAGAAGCTAAGAAAAAACTGAGCGAAGTTGTGAAGCTAGCCCGTGGCGACCTGAGTTTTAGCGCTTTTGGTAGGCTATTGGGCGTCTCTGGGGCTGCTGTTCAGTATTGGGAAAAGGGTCAGGTGCTCCCGGATACGAAAAATTTGACTCAGATTGCGGCAAGAGCGGGCTTTACGATGGAAGAGTTAATGGCTCATCTCGAAGGCAAGCCAATGCCAGAACCTGTCAATACCAACGACTTGCTTAAAAAAATTCAATGTATGCCGATCGCAGATTTGGCGGTAATTGTCCGAGCGGGCGTGGAGCGGCTGGCTAATGCTGCTGAGTCTTCAGGGAAATATAGCTGAGCGGTATTTGTCCGATCGCCCTTAAAAATTTCCACCACTCGTGCATATCACAAATCGAGTAATTTGTCAAGGCAAAATCTACTTTGTTACGGAGTGCGATCGCCCTTATGCACTTACGCACTCCAAGCAAAGAAACCGGGTTTTTTACCGAATCTGCGGGATACAACGCGTCTTATCGTAAAAAACCCGGTTTCTGGGCCCCTATGCGATCGCCCTTATGAAAAAACCACTCGCCCTATCCCTGACTCAATATGTCTAAAAACTCTTGGACAATGCGATCTGGTTCTTCGCAGCATCTTTGGGCGTCACAATAGTGGATGATACTGATACCAGCAGATACAAACTGCCGAAAAGAAATCGATCCAACAGAATGGCATTAACCTACGGCAAATTCTGTAAATTGGCGCATATAGGGTGCATGGAACCCCAGAACAATATCATCTTTAGCAATACCTAATTCCATTAAATCCAGGGTGATATCGTCTGCCGTTGTGTTGAGTTGTAGCCAGATTTTTTCATCTTTAATATCGAGATGTAAAATCGGGCCGTAGACACGCTTACTTTTGTACCAGCCGACATACACTAATTGGTAATGGTCGCGCTGTGGATCGAACAGAATTTGGAGTTCTAACTCTGAATTGCTAGAAGTTCCAGAACGCATCTGAGCATAGTTGAGTAAGGCTTGTTGTACGGCATTGCGATAACTATCTAGGTTAGCCATTCTCTGATTTCCTCCGTGGTAGGATCGTAGACGATGAGACGGGTTTGACTCCTTTGAATGACGGATTGAATGAAGGGAACAACAAAAAAGTCGTCATAAATGCTGACAGGAACGGCAAGGTAAAGTTTTCGATCGGGATCGGTATCTTCGAGTGCGTAGCGATAGTTAAGACACTGACCCAAGGCCGTATGAAATTCCGAAAGTGTAGAGGCTCCAAGAAAGCTTTTGACCTCAACTGCGATTTTTTGACCCTTGCGCTCGGCAATGAGTAACTTCTCTGCTCCAAAGTCAATGTAGAGGTTGCTGAGGCGCTCGATCGGGATTGTAAGTGGATCATCGGTAATTGTCCAGCCATCTTTTTGGAGGGCGACTTTTACGGCTTCATGAAATCGCTCTTTGGCAGGCATAGCCACTGAGAACGCTTTACTATTTCTATTTTACCATTGAATCGTGCGGCCCGATCGCCGATCGAGACAGGAATTACGTTTTAACTAAATGCGATCGCCCTATCCCTGACTCAATATGTCTAAAAATTCTCGGACAATGCGATCGGGTTCTTCTGTGCATCTGTTAGCGTCGCAATAGTGGATGATGCTGATACCGTGAGATGCAAACAGGCGATCGCGCGTTTCATCTTTTTCTGTGTCGGGATGCCATATTTCCAGAATACCCCATTTGCCTTGGTGAAATATGAGGAAATCTGGTTCTTGGTTTTGTCGGCCTGCAGGTGTTGTGAGGCGGGCTTTGGAGTTGGGGAAGAATAGGGTGTTTGTGCGATCGAGCGCTTCGGCAATTTTTACTTGTTCTTGGCTGTGAAAGCGCAGATCGTTCCAGTGATAAATGCTTGATTTTATGCTAGATAAAATTCCCTGGTTGTGCGCGTTTTCAGGCTTAATAATTCCATCTGATACTGTATTATAATCAGATATAGTTGCACCCTGTAAATCTGTTGATGAATCAGATTCACTTAAGTTGGCAAATGATATTCTGGCTCCGCTTAAGTCAGCACCGCTGAGATTAACTCCGATAACTTGAGTTCGATGTAATGTCACTTGATGTCGCCGCAAGTATCGTTTAAAAACAGAGCGTAAATTATTTTTTTTTACTTTTTCATCAAAAGCCTCTGAGAGTTGTTTCCAGAGTTTAGCCGCCAGCGCTTTGATGTATTCATCATTATATTGAGAGAGTTGAGAAATTTCCTCATAGGAATGTCTGCCTTCCCAGCATTGTCTGAAGATGAGCTCTTGCACGTCGTTTAAGCCTTCGCCATCGAGGACTGTTTCTGCGATCGCGATTGCTTCATCAACGGTCATGGCTTAAGTTTCCTTAAAGTATATATTTGGTGAAGTTTTGACAATAATACCATTTTTTTATGATGCTGCATAGAACCCGATCCCCCCTAGGGTGTGTTTTCAAACCCGGAGATCCCCCCTAGCCCCCCTTAATAAGGGGGGGACAAGAGCACTCAAAGTCCCCCTTTTTAAGGGGGATTTAGGGGGATCGAGATATGTGCAACGACCCATTAAATTAATATAAGAGGCTATATCTTAGCAATTAAGGCTGATGTTCATTCAACCAATTGGTTAAATCTGAGGCTTCGGAAAAGTCCAAAAGCGCCTCTCCTAAATCCTCTAATTCTTCTACGGATAAAGTCTGAATTTGCTCGCGGGTTTCAGATGCGATCGAACCGATACGTCGAGTCAACTGGCGACTGAGGAACGACAGCGCCTCATCTTTCCTTCCTTCAAGGAGGCCTAGTTGTCTTCCTTCAAGGAGGCCATCTTCGCGAATTTCTTGGTAAATCACAGAACCGCGCATAGTTTCCTTCCTAAATAGTTGTCTGATTAAGTCTTTTTCAAATCTCAAACCTGCGAGCACTTGGGTGCAAGCGAGTAAATCCGCTTGTTGGGTAGGTTCTTCTATTGTAGCAATCTGAGTAGCTATTTGCTCTAACAAAGTTCGCGGCGAGTTGGTTTGGGATAGTGTCGCGAGTGGGAGCAAGCCGGGCACGGACAGCAGTAAAGCAGGGTCTTGTTCCCACAGGCGAATAACTCAATAGCCGTGTCGGGTGTTCGCGTCTGTGTACTCGGATACAAAAACTTGTTCTGAGGCTGTTTGCTGCAAAAAGATTACTACTTGATTGATGGAACAGGAGTATTGCCGTTTGAGCCTGACGTAGTAGTCTAGCATTCTGAAGGCGATCGGCGGGTCGGAGTAGGGCCGCGTTTCAAATTCCAGATGCAGGATTTGGTTATCCGTTTGCAGGAAAACGAGAGAATCGGCTCGGATGGGTTCTTGAATTAGTTCGGTTTTGAGTACCTGAACATCGGTGGGTTCGTCAATTGGTAGCAGCCAGCGGACGAAGGCGGCGGGGAATTTTTCTGCTAGATATTTGCAGGTGTTGTCGTAGGCCAAGGAAGTTGGGTTGTGAGAGGGGTTATTTACAAGAGTTTAACTCTACGGGCATCTACCTGAGAGGAGATTTTAGGGCGATTTGTGGAAAGTCATTACTTTTTCTCACTTTTTCTCACTTTTTATCACTGACAAAGCTGAACTTGACTCCTTAAAATACTCAAATGCCAGCAGATGGCTCGCGTTTATGTTTACAAATTACCCTAATAGAGGAGTTGACAAAAGTGAGTTTACCATACAACCTTGTCGAGGCAATTCGGAATATTATGGCTGCTTTGGCTTTGGCTCAAGGAATCTTATCGCCATCACAGGTTTCTGATATTCCCAACTCGACAATAATAGCTCAATTTGAAGAGCAAATCGGAATAGCAGACCAGGAAGAAAGAGAGAAAGTAGAAAGGGAACTAAAAAAAGTAAAATCCAATCAATCGATCATGCTAGAGATATCCAAAGAAACTGGCTATGGTAGCGGTAATTATGGCGGATAAACTCATTTTAATTGATTTTTACCAGTAGAAACAACCATAAGGGGGATTGAGTTACAATCCCCCGCTACACTTACCAAAGGATAACTATCAATGTGGATTTTGATTTTAATTGTGTTGGCTGTAGTTATCTACTTCGTGATGTCACAGGCATCAAGCAGGAATCAAGCAAGTAAGACATCAAGTAGGACTAAAGCCAATCAAGTTGATTATTCAAGTCTTCAAGTTGATTATTCAAATCTTGAAGTATCACTTGAGAGCAGCATCTCTACTAGCTATAGCTACACACGCCTTCGTGACCTACTAGCAGAAGGCAAATGGAGAGAAGCTGATGAAGAAACAGGTAAGGTGATGCTGAGCGTAGGAAGTCTAGCAGTAGAGAGAACAATCCAAGCGGGAGAGTGGGGGTGTCGTCTAGTGCCGGATTATAACCGTCTCATTGGCGGAATGGCAGACTACTTCCCTTGTGCCGATCTTTCTACTATTGATCGACTTTGGCTTAAATATAGCAACGGTCGCTTTGGATTTAGTGTACAAAAACGAATTATATCAGAACAAGGAGAGGATGTACTATCCATGATTTCTGGTAAGAAACGTGGAAGAAAAAAATATTTTCTTGACGAGATAAATGAGGAAATTGAATTAAGAAAAGTCTGCTATAGTCGCATAGGATGGTACGATCCTAACAACGTGGGTCAATATACAAAAAAATATAACGATCTTACTTTTGCAATCCAGGCTCCCTATGGACATCTTCCCACAGGTAATTACTGGCGGGAAGGACGTGGTGGGTCATGGAAAAATGAACCGGTGAACGACAGTGCCCTACTAGACATCTTGAATAGGCTTTCAAGTTGCGGTATTGCTCTGTAGTCAAAATCCTTGTCACATACACTTGTTCACACACTTGTATAGACATGGGATTGAGTTACGATCGCCCTTTCACTCCTAAAAGCGATCGCACCTTCTCACCCCCACCTTTCTACAACCTTCTCACATCGCCTGTTTTAAAAGTTTGTTAAGTGCGCTCGCGATTAAAAAATAAGAAAAAGGGCGATCAATCGATCGCCCTTTCTTCCATATTAAAAAAGCAGATAGAAAGAGGTGATCGCATAAGCCAGCATTTTCAATACACCTCATCATGGCTGCCAATATCAAGCAAGAGAATTTCCTCATCTCCTGACTCTGGATTCTCAACAAAATTAAATACAATCCGACAGTCATACTCCACAGAACAAGCCCAAGATCCCGCTAACTGACCTTTGAGTTTGTGTGTTTGCAGTGATGGCTCGAAAGAGTTTTCTGCCAAAAGTCTTAAAATAGCTTCAACTTTGGGCTGTAGTTCCGGGTGTTTGCGGATGAGGGCTTTGTAGGCACGTTTAAATGATTGAGCAAAGGTGATAAGTTTCAACGGTTTAGCTCCGCGATCGCTTCATTAACTGTACCTCGAAACACCTTTCCAGATTGATAGTCTTGTTTTCCTTGTGCAATGTTAGCAGCAATTTCGGTGCGACGGCGATCGCTAAGTCTCCGGTGCATGATGACAAGTAAAGCAGTTTGTTCGTCTGTAGACAATGTTTCGATCTCGTCTAAAATACTATCAAATGTTGAGGTTTGCATGGTGAGTTAGGTTTTATGGCGATGATGGCTGTCTTATTTTACTCAAGTTTAATGGAATTTGCTGAAGGCGATGGAAGGTGCGATCGCCTGCTTTAAAAATTTTTGAAGTGCGATCGCCCTCCAAGTCAAATCCCTTCCACTCCATCATACTTTCAAGGATTCTCGCTGCTGCTCACTACAAGGCACTCCATAAGCAGTATACGGTCTAACATCAGGCGGTTGCAGTCCCAAAACAATTGATTTAGCCGGAATTCCCGCTGCAACTAACTCCTCAGCAATCAGGCGATCGGTATTATTTGCTTGAATCCACACCTGACCATCAATAATATCAATATGAATCACGCAATGGTGAATGCGCTGCTCGTTAAACCAACCTATATTGATTAACATATAGCGGTCATTTTCTACATCAAAAATTGTGGCGTTTTGCGTCCCACTATCACAAACGGGAATCTCAGCGTATTCAGTAAGGAGCTGTCTAACAAGTTGGCGATAATTATTTAAGCTATCCATTGTACTATTTCCTCGGTTTTTGGGTTAAAAACAACAAGATTTAGGCGGTTATTATCTAGCAATATCTGACCAAATCTTTGTCCTTCAAAAAGCTCCGTAAAAGCATTTAGTGGAATTGCAAGATACAGTTGTCTTTCTGATTCCGTCCGTTTTAAGATGTCATAGTAAAGAGTATATTGACCCAAAGCTTGCTCTAAATCTGCAATTCGAGACTCTCTGATAAAACTTTTAACTTCAACGGCTATCTTGCGATCGTTGTTCTCAGCAGCTAATAGCTGTTCTGCACCAAGATCGATCGATAGGTTTCTCTTCGCCCAAGCCAATGGATAGGGATCGTGGGTAATTGTCCAGCCCGCCTTAATCAGACCCTGTTTGACAACTTGATGATAAATGTCTCTTGCTGGCACGATTGCTCTCTTTTGCGATCGAGGTTGAGGCTATTATAATGTATTTCATCCATCTCGATCGCCCTCACCTCAGCAAACCTCGGACTTCTGGGGTTAAAATTAGTAGACTTGACAAAGCTTACGAAGCAATTGGAGTTCCTGAACTTTGGGTTTATGATAGTGGCAGGTTGAAAATCTATCTGCTCAGAAACGGAAAGTATTTAGAATCCCAAACCAGTCCTAATTTTCCTGAAATCCCGATCGCCCAAATCATCCCCAATGCGATCGCT
This sequence comes from Microcoleus sp. D3_18a_C4, assembly GCF_036702415.1. NCBI lineage: Bacteria > Bacillati > Cyanobacteriota > Cyanophyceae > Oscillatoriales > Microcoleaceae > Microcoleus > Microcoleus sp. D3_18a_C4. Next base: position 56,322 of record NZ_JAUBTI010000034.1, read on the forward strand.
CACGCTTGGGAAGTCGGGAGTCTGCAAGCATTAGAAGAAGTAGAAAGTGCGATCGTTAAGTCTCCGGTGCATGATGACAAGTAAAATAGCATTCAACAAGCAATTTGAAGCGTCCTAGGTTCAGGGATAGATTCACCTTCTGCTTCCCATGCTTCCAAATACATTTCAATCACTTCTTCGCCGTTATGAATTGCTTGCTCGCGAGTTTCACCGTGAGTGCAAGGCATGACCACACGATCAGAAAATTCTGGAATAGTAACTAGAAAAAGTCCATCTTCATCAGACCATTGAACAATCATACTGTATCGACTCATAAATCCTCGCCCTTCCTTAACTCATTCAGCTCACTTAATAACTGTGCTAACTGCTTTTCTAGGTAGAGTGCCACATCATCTCCATCTTTGCCGAGAATTGTCAGTGTTTTTCGGAGCATTGGATGTCGCCAACGCTCATGGCTACCTTTGCCGCGCTTGGGTAGATAAACAAAACCTTCACGCGCAATTTGAACTTTTAACTCTCTAATTTTCCTTGGCATCGATTTTGTCTACTGCTCTACTTTATTTTATCACTTTTTTTCCACTCCTCTAAAAGCGTGCTAAGTTCACGGATAGATTCACCTTCTGCAAGACACGCTTCCCCATACATGATTCCGCAAGTCCTCAACGAATCGGATATACTGAGATACGACCCTAACGATTCAGGAGTCACGCTATTATGCTAAAGACAGTTTGGGCGATCGTTCGCCAAGGCAAAATTGAATTGTTGGAACAAACAGAAATTCCTGAAGGTGCAAGGATTCTGGTAACATTCCTACCTGATGATGAGTCTGAATTCTGGCTTCAGACAAGCCGAGTATCGCTAGATGCAATTTGGGATAATACCGAGGATGATATTTATGCCCAGCTACTCCAAAAATGACAACGTTGAAGAAGAATTGACATTAAAAGTTCGATCGCGCCCAACAACAACAGTATCGATCGAAATCCCAACAGATACCTTAGAATCCCTAAACCAAGTAGCACTCCATCGAGATATGCCTCTGTCAGCTTTACTCAAATTTTACATTGGGCAAGGTTTGCGGCAAGATTTAACAAAATTGTTTAGCGATCGCCTCCTAGAAGCAACAGCCCAAGTTTTGGCAAGACATCTACATTCAGAAGAAGAAGTCTCAACCATTCTTCGAGAAATTCAATCTGAAACAGCGCGGTAGTGCGATCGATCGCACTCAACCTCCTGACAAGTGCGTTAGCGAAGCCCTCGAAGAGGATCGCCACACCCAATCCTAATTTACCAAATCGTCTGAATGATTTAACCACAGAGGGCGCAGAGGGCGCAGAGAAAGAGAAGAGAGAAATGATAAATTCCCAGACTTCAAAAAATACCAGACAATACCAAACACAATAGTCCCGAACCCACATCGAAGCTAGAAACCGGGTTTCTTCCTAGGTATCTAGTTGAGAATCAGTGATTTTTCGTAGAAACCCGGTTTCTTCCCGTAACTCCCACCAAATCAAAATCTGGCAATACACTAAAAATCTTTAAAATTTGTTAAGATTAACTCGACCTCAGCGCCGGCATCCCATCCGCCGCTAAACCTGCCCTTCCCCAGTCTCCACAACAATGCTGCGACTCGAACACATCAGTAAAATTTACCCCACAGGCGTCGTACTCAAAGATGTCACCTGGGAAGTCAAACCGGGCGATCGCATCGGCTTAGTCGGCGTTAACGGTGCCGGTAAATCCACCCAACTCAAAATCATCGCCGGCGAAATCGAACCCACCGCAGGCGAAGTCATTCGCCCCGCCAGCCTCCACATCGCCTACCTCTCCCAAGAATTTGAAGTAGATCCGACTCGCACCGTCAAAGAAGAATTTTGGCGCGCCTTCAGCGAAGCCAACGAAGTCCACGAATCCCTGATGCAAGTCCATCGAGACTTGGAAAACTCCTCCCCAGAAAATCTCGACGAACTGATCCACAAAATGGATCGGCTGCAACGGCAATTTGAAGGCTTAAACGGCTACGGTTTAGAAGCCCAAATCGAGAAAATTTTGCCCGAAATCGGATTTGAACCCGAAGATGGGGATCGATTAGTCAGCGCCTTCAGCGGTGGCTGGCAAATGCGGATGAGTTTAGGCAAAATTCTCCTGCAAAAACCCGACATTCTGCTACTAGACGAACCTACCAACCACCTCGACTTAGAAACCATCGAATGGCTGGAAGTATACCTCAAAGGGCTGACAACCCCAATGGTAATCGTATCCCATGACCGAGAATTTCTCGATCGGCTCTGCACCCAAATCGTCGAAACCGAACGCGGCGTTTCCAGCACCTACCTTGGCAACTACTCCTCCTATCTGCTGCAAAAAGCAGAAGCCAGAGAAGCCCAACTCAGCGCCTACGAAAGCCAGCAAAAAGAACTCGAAAAACAGCAAGCATTCGTTGAAAAATTCCGCGCCAGCGCCACTCGCAGCACCCAAGCCAAAAGTCGCGAGAAACAGTTAGACAAAATCGAACGCATCGAAGCGCCCACCGGCGGATTAAAAACTTTGCATTTCCGCTTTCCCCCCGCACCCCGCAGCGGCCGCGAAGTAGCAATAATTGAAGATTTGGTGCACACCTACGGCGAAAAAATCCTATTCTTGGGAGCCGACTTATTGATTGAAAGGGGCGATCGCATAGCCTTTCTCGGCCCCAACGGCGCGGGCAAATCAACGCTGCTACGCCTGATTATGGGTTTAGAAAAGCCGACCGAAGGTACTGTCAAATTGGGAGGCCACAACGTCATCCCCGGTTACTTTGAACAGAATCAGGCAGAAGCCTTAGATTTGAATAAAACCGTGATGGAAACCATTCACGACGAAGTACCCGACTGGAAAAATGAAGAAGTTCGGACTTTGTTGGGCCGTTTCTTATTTACCGGCGAAACAGTATTCAAACAAGTTGGCGCTTTAAGCGGTGGCGAAAAAGCCCGCTTAGCTTTGGCAAAAATGCTGTTGACTCCTGTGAATTTGCTGATTTTGGACGAACCGACAAATCACCTCGACATTCCGGCGAAAGAGATGATGGAAGAGGCGATTCAGAATTATGACGGTACGGTAATTATCGTTTCGCACGATCGCTATTTCATCTCCCAAGTCGCCAACAAAATAGTCGAAATCCGGGATGGAGAGTTTCGCCCTTATTTGGGAGATTACCACTACTATCTCGATAAAATAGCCGAAGAAAAAGAGCTAGCAAAAATCGCCAAACTTGAAGCTGAAAAAGCGGCTAAAAAAGCTGAAAAAGAAGCGAAGAAAAAAGCAACAGCTAAGCAAAAATAAAGCGGCAACGGTCGTAGATAAACCTTACATCTGCGTTTATCTGCGTTCATCTGCGGTGAGAAATAAAAAATCCCTATTTCTCACCGCAGATTCTATTAATAATCTGATTCGCCTGCGACTCATAACTCCCACCAAACAAATTAAAATGATTCAAAATGTGATATAGATTATATAAAGTTTTGCGCTGCTCGTAGCCTCCATCCAACGGCAAAACCTGATTGTATCCTCGATAAAACTGCGGCGCAAACCCGCCAAATAACTCCGTCATCGCGATATCAACTTCTCTATCTCCCAAATAAGTTGCTGGGTCAAAAATGACCGGTTCCCCCGCAGATGTCACCCCCGCATTTCCTCCCCACAAATCCCCGTGAACTAGCGAGGGTTGAGGTTCATAACCTGCTAACAACTTAGGAATTACCTCTAATAAACGTTCCCCTTGTGGAAAATGACCACCCCGACGCCTCGCCAATTTTAACTGATAACCAATCCGATGTTCTGCCCAAAATTCTGCCCAATTTGCCGTCCAATTATTAATTTGCACAGTTGAGCCGATCGTATTATTCCTATCCCAACCAAAACCTCCCCTTAGCAAGGTTGAATTCGCCTTTTCTCCCCCCCTTAGCAAGGGGGGGCTGGGGGGGGTGTATTTGTGCATTGCCGCCAGTTTGCGCCCCATTTCTTCCCAAGATCGATCGCCCCCGCGTCCTGCCAAATCCAACCACTCCAACACAATATAAGCTGAATTCCCCTCAGATCCCCAGCAAATCGGCTCAGGTACTCGAATCGTCTGGGTTTCCCGCATTTGCTGCAAACCCAGCGCTTCAGCTTCAAACATCGCGACTTGGGAAGCTTGATTGATTTTCACGAAGTAAGTGCGGGAACTGCTGCTGATAGAATAGCCTTGATTGATGCAGCCACCGCTGACGGAACGGCGATTGTCAATCGAAAATGTTTCTCCGGCTGTTTCAGAGATGTGCGCGGCAATTTTCTCCCACATAGCATGAAATCGTGTTGAGGGTTGAGGGCGATCGAAATTACTTTAACAGGTATAGCAAATTAAAAATTAATCAGCAAAAACAACAAAGCTTAATATAGCAAAAACAACAAAGCACCTATCTGTACAGAGAGGTGCTTTTGTTTAAAAGTGGTTCCCGGGATTGAGCTATTTTCGAGCGGCAGTGACGCGGTAAATATATTAGCAACCCGGAGTTTTAACAACGGAAAAAGGAATAGAATCCCAGTGATGCCACGGCGTCTTTGTAGAGATCGAAAAAAAATAAGGGGAAAAAAATAAGGGTAAAAAACCCTGAAGACTGCAGAGAATTAAGTCATCATCATCACCATGTAGAAAGAGAGGTCAAGCCCTCGGTCTATTAGTACGCCTCAGCTTCATCCCTCTCAGGACTTCCACTTAACGCCTATCAACGGG